>CAXRBW010000141.1:0-2392 GCA_964228775.1 Pyrinomonadaceae bacterium
AAATGAGAGCGTGATTAACTTCTTGGAAAGCGAAAGATTCGCCTGGATTCTCGAGAAAGGTGTTGCCGAAAAAGAGACATGGATAATCGAACCTCCGCATTACGGAGAAACTAACATCGCCGGGATAAAGGCATATGCAAAATTCGATTTTCTATGCGTGGACGGTGACGAGGTCCTCATTTTTGATTGGAAGAGTGGCAAAGAACACCTGGAGACCCATGCATTTCAGCTTCGGGCCTACTCCTATTGGGCTAGCTACCATATGGGAATCAAACCCGAGTCCATCACACCGGTGATTGCATATCTCCATCCAGAATACTCGGAGATTGAATGCCTATTCGACAGCGAACAATTCGAGGAATTCGCCATAGCAGTGAGGGAGCAGACTAAATCGATGGAGGGCTACTGCAAAGACGTGGAGGCTAACACCCCGCTAGAGAAAGAGCTTTTCCCTCTTCGAAGCAAAGACGGTTTTTGTGAAAGATGTAACTTCAAGCAGCTCTGTTGGGGAACACGGGCGGCAGATACAGTTGAGTAAATCTATGAAAAATCTTTTTAAGTTTCTGTTTGCGACTTTTCTTTTAACTACTTGCGTTCAGGCCCAGAACTTCACCATTCAACAATACCTGAGCGTGAAATCCGCCTCGAGCCCTTCCATCTCGGCCAAAGGGGACAAGATTGCCTTTCTTTCAAATATCACTGGCACATCCCAGGTTTTCGTCTCGCAAATGAAGCCGAAGGCAAATGTTCAACTGACCAACTTTGAGGACAACGTCAGCTTTGTGGCGTGGTCGCCAACAGATGATGTCTTGATCTTTGCTAAGGCAAGAGGCGGTGATGAAAACGCTCAGCTTTTTCTAATGAATGGCGATGGAAGTGGTATCAGAGCACTGACCGACGACTCAAAGGTGCGCCACAACTTCGGCGGCTGGTCCGAGGACGGAAAAGCGATTTTTTACGCCTCGAACAAGCGCGACAGAAATTTCTTTGATGTCTATTCAATGGATATCACCTCTGGCAAAGAAACTTTGGTGCTTCAGCAGAACGGTTCAAATTCCTTCGTCACCGCATCGAAGGATGGAAGAAAGATAATTGTTTCGAGGTCGAGCGAACGCTTCAGTCTCGACAACGACTTATATCTCGTCGACATGGACGCGAAAGCAATGGTTGTCCATCTAACCCCACATGAAACGGCGACCGAATACGGGGAAGCCACTTTTCTTGACGATGGTCGAGTGCTGCTTACAACCAACCACGATGGTGAATTTTCCAATTTTGCGTTGATTTCGTTCGATCAAGCTGGAAACCCTTCGAAGCCAATGTATATCAGCAAGCATAGTTGGGATGTGGAGGAATACACTGTCTCCGATTCTGGGAAAGATATCGTTTTCACCCTCAATCGTGAAGGCTTTGACGAAATTTATCTTCGAAAGTTGGGTACAGCGGCAGCACAACGCATCCCAATGCCAGGCCGCGGAGTTGTCGGCGGACTTCAAATCTCGGGTGATGGAAGATTGGTTGTTTTCAGTTTTGCATCCGCGACCAAGAATTCAGATGTATGGTCCTATGATCGCCGAACGAGAACTCTCTCTCAGATAACTCAGAGTGACGGCGCAGGAATCGATCCGGCTTCATTCGTCGCACCGCAACTTATCAAATTTCGTACCTTTGACGGTCGGACGATTCCGGCGTGGTACTACCGTCCAAATGTTCGACCGGGCTCGACATTTCCCGTGATAGTCAGTGTGCATGGCGGACCCGAAGGACAGGAACGGCCGGGATTCAATGGCCTCTATCAATATTACCTTTCGAGGGGCTATGGGGTCCTCGCGACCAACGTACGTGGGTCGACGGGATACGGCAAGATGTTTTCGCATCTCGATGATGTCAGAAAACGTGAAGATTCAGTCAAAGACCTCGCATGGGGAGTCAGATGGTTGAAGACGAGTGGCAGAGCTGACGAAAAAAGAATAGCGGTCATGGGTGGCAGCTACGGTGGTTACATGACGATGGCGGCGGTCACCCTGTACCCGGAATTATGGGCAGCGGCAGTCAATACAGTTGGTATCGTGAATTGGGAGACCTTTCTGAAGAACACTTCGGGATATCGGCGGCGACAGCGTGAAGTTGAATACGGAATGCTAGACAAGGACTTGGAGTTTCTTCGCTCCATCTCCCCGATTGCGAAGGTCGACCGTATCAGAGCTCCGCTATTTGTTATCCATGGGAAAAATGATCCGAGAGTGCCTTACACAGAGGCCGAACAAGTCGTGAAAGCCTTGAGAAGCCGAGGAGCAATCGTGGAATACAAACTGTTCGATGATGAGGGTCACGGTATCTCCAAACTGAAGAACAGGCTCGAGCTGTATCCGCTCGTCGCCGACTTTTTGGA
>CAXRBW010000142.1:0-2343 GCA_964228775.1 Pyrinomonadaceae bacterium
ATCCAGCCTCTCAAAGTGAAAGAGGCACTCGGAGCAGCAGTCTAAATTGTTATTGTTTCAAGAGCCTTGACGAGAGTCTTCCGACCGATTCGGCGGGCATCCGTGATGACGGGCTTCCCTATTCCCTTCAGTAGCTCGAGTTGGAGTGAGCCTGCGAGATTCTTCTTGTCACGCGTGAAAGCCTCCAGCAATGCGGAGCCGTTCAATCTTTTGATCGATGGAAGCCAGCCGACTGAGGCAATCGAGTTGAGTACATGCTCCATGTCAGCCGGCTTGAGTAGTCCAGCCCGCACTGATACTTCGGCCGCAAATACGACACCGATACCGACCGCTTCGCCATGACGTATGCGGCCAAAACCTGCGACTCGCTCAATCGAATGGGCGAGAGTATGTCCGAGGTTCAAGATCTTGCGTGATTTCGAGTCAGAGCGTGCAGGGTCCTCATTCTCGTCCTGGATGACGACTGATCGCTTGAACTCTATCTGGGCACACACGAGTTTGACGAGTTCTTTTTTGAATCGGGCATTGCGCGTGTTACTTCCGAACATATGGACCGGAAATCGGTCGATAAATTCAGTCGTTGCTTTGAGAAGTGCTCTACCCGACAGCAATCCGTGCTTGACCGCCTCGCAGAATCCCGCAGTGAGTTCCCTCGACTCCAATGTCGAGAGTGTAGAAACATCGATTAGCACTCCCGCCGGCTGATGGAATACTCCGACCAGATTCTTTCCATCTGCTGAATTGACCCCCGTCTTACCTCCGACCGATGAATCAATCATCGCGACGAGCGTCGTCGGAATCTGGATGCATGAGATGCCTCGCAGGTGAAGTGCGGATGCAAAACCAGCGACATCGCCGACGACACCGCCGCCCAGTGCGACGACCGCATCCGTTCTTGTCATCTTCTTTTCGGAAAGGAATTTGAGAATCTTCTCGGCGGTCCTCATGTTCTTGTGGCGCTCGCCGTCTCCGATCAGGATGACCTCGGCGCGGAGTCCAACTTTTTTAAGACTGCCCACAACCTCGGCGCCATAAAGACTGAACACCTTTTTGTTCGAAACGATGGTGACGGCGGCAAGTCCACCTCCAACGGCGGATTTGGCGAACCGCCCGACGGACGACAGGCAGTCCGCCGATATCTCGATGGGATAGCTCATCGATTTCGACTTCGAGGTGACTTTCATTGCCTTTTTTAAATTACTGGGCATCGCTTAGAGATTAGGAAAAGAGTGTGTGTTTCGCAAACAAAACCCCGAATGACAAAGGGCCGCACCTTAAAAGTGCGGCCCGTTTTGTGCGATATAAACCAGGCGAAGCAACGTGGGAGTGTACCGCGCCTGGCAATTCGTGATTACTGTCCTCACCCCAGTAACCACTATGGTCGCGCTTAGAGCAGCAACCAATTTCATAGTAACCCCTGCCCCCGTGATTCGCAAGATTGAAATTGCATTCTCTTGAAATCTGTGACTGCTTTCAAGACAGCGATTCGCTGATACGAACTGCGAGAGTGTTAGCGAGCGTCTCGATCTCTGACTGGTCTGGACCTTCGATCATCACCCGTGCAAGATTCTCGGTTCCTGAATATCTAAGCAGGAGTCTCCCTCTTCCTTCGAGCGTGGTCTCAATCGCCCTTTTTTCTTCGGCGATTACGGTAATGGTCTCGAACGGAATCTTTTCCCTGACCTTGACGTTGACGAGTATCTGCGGAAATTTTTCAAAACCCGACAAAAGTTCTGACAAGGGTCTGCCGGTCTCCGCCATCGCATTAAGGACATTGAGGGCCGTGACGATGCCATCGCCGACGAGGCTGACCCTCGGGAAAATGACATGGCCCGACTGCTCGCCGCCGACTGCAGCACCAGTCACCAAAAGCGTCTCGAGGACATATCGGTCGCCCACATCGGCACGGAGCATTTCAATTCCGGAATCCTTGAGCGCCAATTCCAATCCGACATTACTCATGACAGTGGCGACGATTACGCGGCGGTCACCGAACAGACCGCCCGCATCGAGTCTCTTTGCGACAAGCCATAGCACCCCGTCACCATCGACAATGTTCCCAAATTCGTCAGTGAAGAGGGCGCGGTCGGCATCACCATCGAAAGCGACGCCTACGTCGGCGCCCGATTCCCTGACAGCTGCGCGCAGAACCTCCATATGCATCGAACCACAACCTGCGTTGATGTTGGTTCCATTCGGAGAACAGTTGATTGCGATGACTTCGGCACCGAGTGCAGAGAGGACTTCAGGTGCGATGTACGATGCGGCGCCGTTCGCACAGTCAACCACGATGCGCAGGCCTTCGAGTGAAAGTCCTGGAAACTGTGAGGTCAAATGTCTCTT
>CAXRBW010000143.1:0-20199 GCA_964228775.1 Pyrinomonadaceae bacterium
AATGCACGTGATTGCCAATCAAAGTTGTATCCCCATGCCAAACCAGCGTCTCTTAAATCGATTGCAAGTGTAGACAATCGATCCAATAGTTGTCGCCCATTTTGGGCGTGCCTCTCATCACCTGTCGCCCGAAATCGGGACATCTCGGCCAGTGCAAAAAGTGCAAGCGCCTTAGAGTTCACATCTTCACTGACCTTGAAGGTGGATCTGAGATCACGATGAGAGCGCTTCACAAGCTGTAGAAAGGCAAGTCTTGCTAGTGCAAACCGTTTTAGGGGTGACCGTTGGAAGTATTTGCTGTTGAGTCCGTCAAATGGGTCCGCCCCGGAAAAGTCACGTAGATTGCACCATTCATACAGGCGGTCGTATATGTTTGCAATGTTGGATATGGAGCTCAAAACGACAAGATTATCTGCCATTGAATTCTAATAATCAAAGAATTTGCGATCGAGTCTTGCGACTCCCGAGCTGTAGGTAATAGAGTCGGATAAATGTTCAAAACAATCTCACCTAAAGAAGTCTCTTCAGCCATAAACGAAGGAAGTAGGTTGAAGGTGATAGATGTCAGGGAGCCGCAGGAGTTTCTTCTAGCGAGGGTCAACATTGCCGAACCCTTTCCAATGTCCTCAATCGCAGAATGGCTGCCGCTGCTCGACCCGTCGGAACCGGTGGTTGTCATGTGCCACCATGGTGTGCGGAGCGCCTATGTTTGCAACATTCTGCTCGCAAATGGTTTTGAAGATGTTTCCAATATGACGGGCGGGATTGACCTATGGTCCATCGAAGTCGATCAAGCAGTGCCACGTTACTGACGATGATTTTTGCCCTTTGCCTATAAACATCCGATAATTGCGAAGAAGGAAAAGTCGATGAAATTGGTCTCAGATCTCAGACTTCTGCTAGTCGGATTGTGGTTGGGCGCCGCAATCTTTTTCATTGTTGCTGCCCAGAGTGCTATGGCGGTTATTCCTTCTCGTGACATAGTTTGGGACCTGATCGCCTCGATTCTTCCCATACTCAATAAGAGCGGAATGGCAGTAGGTGTCTTGCTGTTATTGACCTCTCTGATTCCTGGTCAAATGCTGAATGCATCACAGGCATGGGCAGAAAGAATCTTGGCCCTGGCAATTACGTTGGCCTGCGGGATAGGGGAATTCGTTTTCGGGACAATGCTCGACACAATCAGATCGGTGATGAGGGCCGGAAACACAAGGTTGGAACAAATTCCAATCAACGATCCGCTTCGGTCCCGCTTCGATGCGATTCACGAATATTCTACTTGGTCCCTGATTGTGGCCATGGTCGCGGCCTTTTTGGTTTTCTTCATTATTTCTGGAAAACATTTCAACAGTCCCAAAATCGAAAAGATGAAAGTGTGACTGAATGCACGAATATGGAAATCATTGAAAACATCGGCGAGTTAGCGTTGAGATTCAAAGTATGGAATCCAAATGAAGAACTCAGAGACTATCCATTCGTCAAGAACACCCACGCTCCGTTTACTCCGATGCGTCGGGCGCTTCCGATGGCAAACGTGGCTTTGGTGTCATCGGCAGGAGCCTATATCGACGGTACACAGGCCTTCGACCTCTCCGCTTCCGATGGCGATCTTTCGTTTAGGGAGATTCCAATAGAGGTCGACAGTGAAGATTTGCTATTTTCGGTCAAAAACTACGACGCATCTGAAGTACTAAAGGATAGAAATGTTCTCATACCCATCGACAGACTGAGTGAGTACGAGGCAAATGGAGTCATTGGAAAACTGAATCCTGTTTGGTGGAGCGTGAGTAGTCACATTCCAAATGCCGCACGCGTCGCGACCGATCTTGCACCTAAGATGGCCGAGCGTATTTCTGCAAGCGGCGTGCAGGTCGCCATTTTTATCCCAGCATCACCACTATGTCATCAAACCCTCGGCATAATCGCGCGAGAGGTTGAATCACGAGGCATTTGCACAATGTTGATTTCAACCAATCGAAAGATGACAGACTCGGTCCGTCCGCCACGAGTTGCATATTACGAAGGTGTGACCGGTGCGACTCTCGGTCGGGCAGGGTGGAAGCAGTATCATCTGCGGATTTTAGACGAGGCCCTGAGATGGACTGAAACCTTCGACCAGCCCGGCTCGAGAAAGCTTTCTGTGGAAATCGAGAGCATCACTGAGCTAGCAAGAGGGGAAAAATAAGCTTCTCCAAAAGGTAGTGAAGGGGCGGTGCGCCGCGCCGCCCTTTTCTTTTTAGAAGAAGACATCGCCAAGAGAATCCTGTGACTCGCATTAAAGCAAGAAATAACTCTTTGTTGATTGTGACGCTCCATGTTGCGTTCTTTGCTTTGGGTATCGCAATGGTTTTAATCGGTCCCTTGATTCCGATTTTGGAAGAAACACTCGGCCTCAATGACCAGCAGGTTGCCAACTTCTTTCCTGTCCAGATTGCAGGCTCACTCTCAGGCACCGCCGCAACCTGGTGGATTCTAAAAAAATATTCCCACCTTCATGCAAGTCTAATCGGTGCGTTGATAGTGGCTCTGGGCTTGATGATGATTGGAGTCGAGGATTACTACAGCGTAATCACTGGCTTGTATCTAAACGGAATAGGAATAGGTCTCACGCTTCCGTCAATCAATATGCTGATCATTGAGCAGACCGCCTCGTCCCCCGCGTCTGCTCTTAACCGGCTGAATTTTTTCTGGGGTCTTGGGGCAATTCTCTGTCTGCCGATGGTCAATGCCCTCAAAAGCGGCAACAACATTTTCCTGCCCTGCTTCGTTCTCGCGTCAGCGTTCCTCTTCTCTGCGGTAGCGCAGGCACCATATTTGCGCATGGAAGAGTCACGGACGGCGGAAACTAATATTGATGATGGGACGAACACATGGCAGTTGCCAATCGCCTGGCTCTTGGCGATGTTCAATTTCATACATATAGGGTTTGAAACATCAATGGGGGGATGGCTTCCGAAATTCGAAAAAGATCTCGGTATCACAACATTCCTTTCACCGTTAGTCGGCTTCTATATTTTCTTTGTCGCTGGGCGCCTCTTGTCAGGCTTAATCTCCATCAAGGATGAAAACAAAGCAATTCTAACGGGACTCATGATTATCATTGTGGGTTTATGTACGCAGTTTTATTCGGTCGATCTTCAAAGTGCCAATTTGTTACTTATTGGAGCATCGATTTCCGGTCTTGGCACTTCGTGGATCTTCCCTGCTTCAATCGCGAGATTCTCAAGGATGCTCGGTGATGCCTCGACCCGCAATGTGACACCTTTCTTCATGATTGGCACTGCAGGCGCCGCGGCGGTTCCTTGGCTAATCGGAAGAGCATCCGGATGGACGGGAGACGGACTTAGGTCGGGAATACAGATCTTGATTGGAAGCGTTTTTCTATTGATTGTGATGCAGGTATTGATTAACCGCTGGAAATCTAATCCGTGATTTAGGCAGTGAAGGTCTGAAGTTTGAGTCCGAAAAGGTCGCCTAGAGCTTTAGAGTCCTTAGATAGTCTCGGAATTCTTCCCCCAAATCAGCTCTCTTCAACGCAAACTCAACGGTCGCCTTCAAAAAGCCGAACTTGTCGCCAGCATCGTGTCGGACACCATCCACTCTGACGGCATAAAAATCTCTTTCTTTTAGAAGATTTCGCATCGCGTCGGTGATTTGTATCTCACCACCCGCCCCCGGAGTTGTTGTTTCAATTGCACGGAAGATGTCGGGAGTGAAGATATATCTTCCGACAATCGCCAGATCCGAGGGCGCGTCCGCAACCGAAGGCTTTTCCACCATGTCACGGATCTTGAAAACATTTGGTGCAATCTCCTCTGCGTCGATGACTCCAAAGCGGGAGATTGCCTCGCCTTCGACCTGCATGGTTGCAATGACTGGCGACTGATATCTTTCGAACACCTCAATCATTTGTTTGAGTGCGGGAGTGCTTGAATCGATGATGTCATCGGGCAGCAGGACCGCAAACGGTTCGCTTTCTACAAAATCTTTGGCTTGATAAATTGCATGTCCAAGACCGAGGGGTTGCTTCTGTCTCGTGTAGCTAATCTTTGCGATGTCTGCGACACCTCGGACCTGCTCGAATATTTCAGTCTTCCCACGTTCCTGCAAAGTTTGTTCAAGTTCGTAGGAGATATCGAAATGATTTTCAATCGCTGATTTATCTCGTCCGGTTACAATTACGAGAGACTCAATCCCAGAATCGACCGCCTCTTCGACGACGTACTGAATTAATGGCTTATCAACCAAGGTCAGCATCTCTTTTGGCATTGCTTTCGTCGCAGGAAGAAAGCGTGTGCCGAGACCGGCGGCCGGTAGAACTGCTTTGCGGACTTTAAAAGACATAATTAGAGGCGAGCCGAGCAAGGGCTAATCTTATTACAGTTATCGACCTCCATCAATAAATTTGATTTCGATTTCATCAAAGGAGAACGGATTACTTTGACCCCGCTTTGCACCATAAGGATAATGTAGAGACTGCGCGAATCGCGACCATTCAATCATGCTGGATTTGAATTTTGTCAGAGAGAACCTGGACTTAGTCCGACAAGCATTGGTCAATCGGAGTCATCCGACGGATTTGCTTGACCGTTTTGTGGCATTGGATGAACAGAGACGTCTGATCATTGCTGAATCCGACAAACTGAACCAAATTCGAAACTCTGCCAGCAAGGAGATTGGAGTCCTCGTGCAGGAAGGCAAAAAAGCCGAAGCTGAATCCCGCAAGAAAGAAGTTTCGGAGGTTAAGGAAAGACAAGCCGGCTGCGATTCGCGACGCGCAGAAGCCGAAGGCGCCATGGAAGAACTGCTGGCGAGCCTTCCCAACATTCCCGCCAATGAGGTGCCAGTAGGTCCCGACTCAGATTCGAATGTATTAGTCCGTACATGGGGTGAGCCGAGACTTTTTGAGTTCACGCCAAAAGATCATGTCGACTTGGGTGAGTCTCTCGGGATTCTTGATACTGAAAGAGCGACGAAAATAGCAGGCTCGAGATTTGCGATTCTCAACGGTGCAGGGGCCAAGCTCGAAAGGGCTTTGGTCAACTTCATGCTCGACGTGCATACCACTCAACACGGTTACACCGAGACATTGCCCCCGTTGATGGTCAATCGGAAGTCGCTCTTCGGTACTAACCAGCTTCCGAAATTTGAAGCCGATCTTTTTCACATCAAGGATGAACGTGAATTTGCATTGATCCCGACGGCTGAAGTCCCGGTCACCAACTATCATTCGGACGAAATCCTCGAAGCCAAGGATCTGCCGAAATATTTCGCAGCTTTCTCTCCATGCTTTAGATCGGAGGCTGGAAGCTACGGACGCGACACTAGGGGACTAATCAGGCAGCATCAATTTGAGAAAGTTGAATTGGTCAAACTCTCGCTACCAGAGGCATCCGAGGAAGAACATGACAAGTTGACCGCTGACGCAGAAAGGATACTTCAACTACTCGAACTCCCTTTCCGTACCATGGTCCTTTCAACTGGAGATATGGGATTCGGTGCGAAAAAAACTTACGACATTGAGGTATGGCTTCCTAGCCAGAACACATATCGTGAGATTTCAAGCTGTTCCAATTGTGGTGATTTCCAATCGCGGAGGATGAATCTGAGGTTCCGTCGTGCAGTAGGAAGCAAGCCTGAATATGTTCACACTTTGAACGGATCGGGACTTGCGGTCGGACGCACGTGGATTGCAATCCTTGAGAACTATCAGAATGCCGATGGATCAATTGCGGTGCCCAAAGTTCTACGTCCTTACATGAATGGCATAGAAGTGATTGGGAAATAGAGCGGTTGCTTCTGGGTTATCTTCGTTTGGCGTCATTCCATAGTCTATCTAGTCTCTCGAGTGAAACCTGCCCGAGTTGCTCGCCTGAAGCTTCGAGACTCTCTTCGATAAATTTGAATCGCCCTCGAAATTTTCGATTGGTCTTTTTCAACGCGCTCTCGGCATCGACATCGAGCTTCCTTGCAAGATTGAGGACTGCAAAAAGAAGATCGCCGACCTCTTCCTCAATGTTTCCTCCGCCCTCTATGGCTGATCGCAACTCGGAAGCTTCCTCCTCTATTTTCAGAAAAATCTGCTCGTTGTTCTCCCAATCGAATCCGACTTTTGCAGCCTTCTTGGTTATCTTCTGGGCTTCGAGCAGTGAAGGAAAATGGACAGGAATCTCGTCGAGTATCGAACCGCCCTTTTTTTCAGCCTGCCCGGAAGCCTCGCGTTGTCGACGTTTTAGTTCATCCCAATTACTCAGCACCTCTTCCGCGCTGTTCAATTCTTCTTCACCGAATACGTGGGGATGTCTCAAAATCAATTTTTCATTAATACCTTTGGCGACGTCTTCAAATGTGAAATCACCACGCTCCTCGGCAATGACAGAGTGAAAAACAACTTGAAGTAAAACATCGCCGAGTTCCTCTTTGAGATGTGAGGTGTCATCTGTAGCCTCGGAATGCTGAATTGCATCGAACAGCTCGTAACATTCCTCGATCAGAAACTGTGCGAGAGACCCGTGTGTCTGCTCCCTATCCCAAGGGCAGCCGCCAGGTGCTCGAAGTCGCGCCATCGTCGTGTAAAGTTCTGTGAATGATTCAGACATATGATTCTAAATGGTAGAGCAGGTCGGAGAAGTAAGTTTTTGATTCCTGTTTTCTCGAAATGCTACTATCAGATTTTTCAATAAGCGAATCACACCGGAGCGTGCAATGCCTGAACATGAAGAAGAACCTTCTTCCTTGAAGGTTAAAGACAGAAGAAAGTTCAATCTCGACGGATCGATAAGGGAGGGCTATGAGCCTGAGACAGAGACTGCTCCGAGAGCACCTGTCACTCCGCCCCCAACCATTGAAGTGACGGCGGAAGCCGAATCTATCGGTGCCTCCGAAGCGCAGCAGGAAGAGCTTCC
Source organism: Pyrinomonadaceae bacterium (assembly GCA_964228775.1). Taxonomy (GTDB): domain Bacteria; phylum Acidobacteriota; class Blastocatellia; order Pyrinomonadales; family Pyrinomonadaceae; genus CAXRBW01. The sequence continues at coordinate 6,906 of CAXRBW010000143.1, forward strand.
TGGAGCGGAAAATCCATCGAGTTTCATCAATTTCCTGTCGACATTGGCCACTAATGCAGCTGTCGCGCTAGGTATGATGGCCCATCCTTCAACAGGAAAGCCAAACCCTGATCTTGATTCGGCAAAGTATTGGATAGATGTTCTTACGATGTTGCGGGAAAAGACATCGGGCAACCTCCTTCCACAAGAAACCAAAATCATCGATGAACTTCTTGCTGATTTCAGAATGCAGTATGTCCAATTAGTAAGGGCATACGAGGCGAGACTTAAAAAACAGGCCGCAGGAAAAATCGGACTCAACGACCTTCTCGGTAAAAAATAATCGTCAATGCGATGAAACTTACTTTTCTCGGAACCGGAACATCCACAGGAGTACCATCGATTGGTTGTCGGTGTGAAACCTGTCTGTCGACCGATCCGCGAGATAAGCGCCTGAGAGTCTCAGTTCTTGTGGAACATGCAGGGAAATCGATTCTTGTAGACACATCTATTGATTTTCGTCAGCAGGCGCTGCGTGCTGACATCAGATATTTGGATGCAGTGATGATTACACACTGCCACGTCGACCATGTTTTCGGTCTTGATGACATCAGACCTCTTAATTTCAGACACGGTGCAATGGGAGTATATGCAAATGATGTCGCCTGGACAGGTCTTCGACAGATGTTCAGCTATATCTTTGAGCCGACTCACTTCGGCGGCGGACTGCCTCAGCTTGTACCTCACACAGTCACTCCAGGTTCTTCATTCTCTTTTGGAAAAGAGCTTGAGGTGACGCCGCTCGAGGTGATCCACGGAAAGCTTCCAGTGATTGCCTATCGCTTCAACGATTTCGCCTATGCGACAGATTTGAAGTCAATCCCAGCAGAATCGAAAGACGGTCTGCGTGACCTTGATGTGCTTGTACTCGACTGTGTGCGTCTGAAAAAGCACGCTACTCATCTATGTCTCGAAGAGGCGCTGGCCTATATCGATGAACTTAAGCCACGCCGATCCTATCTGACCCATCTCAACCACGACATTCTTCACAGCAGGGAATCGAGATTACTTCCAGAAAACGTCCACTTTGCGTTTGATGAACTTCAGGTTGAAGGAGCGATATAAGAAGTGGAGAGAGCACGAGAAAATCGAATCAAAGGAATTAAGGTCTTTCACGGAACCGACAACGCTGGTATCTCTCGTGGAACAGTGCTGACATTAGGTGTTTTCGATGGCCTTCACATTGGACACCAGAAAATAATGGAAACCGTCGTCGAGCGCTCCCGAAAAATCGGCGCAATACCGACTGCGATAACATTTGATCCGCACCCACGTTCGATTGTTCAGCCCGAAGAAGCCCCACCCCTTCTACAGACTCTCGATCAACGAATATCGAATCTTGAGCATATGGGGATTGAACAGGCGATTGTCATCCGCTTCGACGGTGACTTTGCTGCACGGAATGCAGAAGATTTTCTCCGTGAGACGGTCTATGAGCGCCTTCAGGCGAAAGAGGTCTATCTCGGCAAGGGATTTGCATTTGGAAAAGACAGGAGTGGCAACATTGGATTGCTGAAAAAAATAAGCGGTGAACTCGGCTTTGTTGCAGATGAAGTAGATGAGGTTACCCTACGTGGTCACCGAGTCTCTTCAACACTGATCCGCAACGAACTTCTTTCGGGCAGGGTTAATTTCGCCCGCCGTTTGCTCGGTAGACCATATGGAGTCGAAGGTCAGATTGTCAGAGGATTTCAGCGTGGTAGGACCATCGGATTTCCTACCGCCAACTTGAAGCCTCAAAACCGAGTGATTCCCAAGTTCGGGGTTTACGCAACCGCCACTCTCATCGATGGCCGATGGAGACGCAGCATCACAAATGTGGGTGTGAGGCCAACTTTTGAAGACGAAAAAACACCTTCAATCGAATCATTTGTTTTCGACTTCGACGGAGACCTATATGGTGAGGTTCTCCGAATACGGTTTTTACATCGCATTCGCGATGAGCGCCGATTCGATGGAATCGACGCCCTAAAAACGCAAATCGAGGCAGATACTAAAGTCGCCCTAAAATACTTTTCATTCCCGGGCGTAACCTCTTCGCTAGACCTTAATTGATTGACTCAAAAGCTACGCTAATAACGCTGCAGGCAATTGTCTGCAGGTTCAGTTGCGGTTTGTTAGACTGTTTTTAGTTTCGAAAAATCGCCGTCTCAATGCAGAAAACAGCAGCACCCATTTCTAACAAGGCTGTTTCTGGCCGCTACAGCGGCTGGAGGGGGAATCTACGTTTGATTCAGGTGACCCAGGTCATCGTATCCCTTGGACTGTATATCTACCTTGACCAGTATGACCTACATCGGGCACAGCATCTGAAAAGGGTGAATGCAAAACTCGATACGGCACGCCGACTCGGATTTCTTGCAATACTGGGACAACATATTCACCGACTTAAAATTCTCACAATCCTATTTCTCTTGAAACTCCTCCGATTGTTTGTTGTCGGAAGAGAGGGAAATCGAGAAAAGGTACAGGAGAGTCGCGCGGAATGGCTCAAGAGCTCCCTTATTCGTCTTGGGCCTACATTCATAAAGCTCGGTCAAGCGATGGGCACACGAGCAGATTTGCTTCCGCTGCCGTTCGTGAAAGCTCTTGGAGATCTGCAAGACAACGTTCCACCATTTTCCAACGCTCTTGCAGTCGAAAGGATTGAAACCGATCTTGCTCGGAGTCTCGAAGAAGTATTCAGTGAATTCAATCCGACCCCGATTGCCGCCGCCTCCCTAGGTCAGGTTTACCGCGCCCGCCTCTGGTCAGGTGAAGAAGTTGCCGTTAAGGTCCAAAGACCGAATCTTCAACAGACAATCCGAGGGGATTTGGAGATTTTGCGCAAGATCACGCGTTTGTCGGAATGGTTTCCGTCACTAGGTAAGAATGCGGATTGGGCGGGAATGCTAGTCGAATTTGATGAGACTATTCACGAGGAGATGGACTATGTAGCAGAAGGCAGAAATGCCGAAAGCTTCAGAGAAAATTTTCGTGGTTGGAAAAACATCCATGTTCCCAAAATCTTCTGGGGTGCGACAACTTCCAAAGTTCTCACGATGGAATTCATCGATGGGATAAAAGTGACCGATCTCGAAGGTCTCCATAGTCGCGGAATCTCGCCAGAGAAAATAAATCGCCTGTTGATTAGAACCTACCTCAAGCAGCTACTTGAAGACGGATATTTCCATGCAGATCCGCATCCGGGGAATCTGTTAGTGATGGATGACGAACGAATAGCTTTCTTCGATTTCGGGATGGTAGGTCGAATATCGGCAAAGCTGCAGTCAAAGATGATCGATGCATTCTTTCATGTGGTATCAAAAGATGCTCCTGGGATTGCACAGGACCTTATCGATCTGGATTTTCTAAAAGCCGGATCAAATCCCGAAGTAGTCAGGCCCGTTGTCGAGAAAATGTTTAAATTCCACCTCGATTTGAAATTGAAGGACGTCAATTTCAAAGAACTGACCTATGATCTTGCCGATGTGATGTACGACTATCCCTTCAGATTGCCATCTAATTTCACCTACATAATGAAAGCCTTGATGACGCTGGAGGGTATCGGAATAGTCACTGATCCCGAGTTCAACTTTTTTGAGACTGCCAAACCCTATGCGAGGGAGTTCATGCTAAAAAGAGAGACAAAAGACCTTCAACAGTTGATCATTGATAAATTGCTCGGTCGTGAAACCGAAGGTTCGATAGATTTCAGCCGTACCTGGAAACTTGCAAAACTCGCTTTCAAGAATGTCTTCAACGGATGACCTCACCCTTTCAAATATCTAAATCTGATGCCTCCTTGGATTCGCTTTTGAACGATGACAGCGCGTGGAAGTCGGCATCCATTCTTGAGATAAAGACCTATTGGTCAGGTCTAGCCGCCCCTCGGCACCGACATTTCACTGCAGCGGGTCTGTGGAACGAGTATGGAATTGCAATCCGATTCCTTGCCGCTCAAGGCGAACCGAGGATTGTGTCCCGAACCCCATGCCTCACTGAAAAAACTATCGGACTCTGGGATCGAGACGTCTGCGAACTATTTCTCGCCCCCGATCCTCAAAACACATCTAGGTATTTTGAATTCGAATTAGCGCCGACTGGAGAGTGGCTCGATGTTGCGATTAATTACGAAGGCTCCGAGCGGCAATCCGATTGGACTTACTGCTCAGGCATGAAGACACTTTCAGTCAATTCTGAAGTTGAATCGGTCATGACCGCCACGATTCCGTGGACTGCGTTTGGGCAGATTCCGACGGTAGGTTCGATATGGATGGGAAATCTTCTTAGATGTGTCGGAGAAGGCCCGGACAGAGGCTACCTCGCTTGGATGCCGACAAGGACGTCAGAACCTAATTTCCACGTCCCATCTGCTTTCGGCAAAATAGAGTTCAAAGACTAAGCTCTTGTTCCAACAAGTTCGTTCAATTCACATCTATTTGGAAGTGAAGTTCGTGCGCCAACACTTCTGCACTTCAGCGCCGCAACTGCATTCGCAAAAGTGCCGATTGCTTCAAGATCACAGCCTTCAAGAAGTCCGTGGATGAGGCCCGCCCTGAAAGCGTCTCCGGCTCCAGTTGTATCCTTACAACCACCTGGCACTGGGAACGCATTACAGCGTATGAATGAACCTTCGGAATAGAAAAGGCCGCCCTCTTCTCCAAGTGTGACTCCCGTCAATGAACATCCGAACCTCGCTTGCATCTCCTTGATTGCAATCTCTCGGTCTGACATACCCAGGAGCTGGGTTGGAAATTCAGCGGATGTGATGAGTATGTCGACCATTGGAAGAAGTTCATCGATACCATGGAATATGTTGTCGATATCTATTGATACAATCGCGCCCGATTGCCGCGCCATCTGGGCCAATTTCATTGCGGCCGCTGCATCGTGAGGCGTGCAGTGAAACAAGGAGCAATCGGAAACAAGGTCGACAACAACCTCCTCGGCACGGTAAGCGAGCTTTTCGTCCCGATCCCAAATGACAGTCCGCTCGCCACTCCTTTCATCGATAAGGATGTAGGCAACTTGTGTCTCGGCGCCGGGGATAATCTCAGCAGCTTCGACATCTACCCCTTCGTTGCGGAGACTTTCAATGCCAAAATGCCCTTCACGATCGTCCCCAAATCTTCCGATATACCTGCATTTCCATCCGAGCCGGGATAGGCCGACCAGGGTCGAAGCAATTTCACCGCCCGCGGCCTGAAATCTCTGAGAAAGTCTGATTTTTGAGTTGAATAGAGGGTACTCGGGGACGGTGATGAGATGATCCACCGCATTGGTACCAAAACCGATCACGTCAAAGCTTCGGTCTCTCTTAATGGTCTTTGCAAATCGCATCCGCCCCGTCCTTTCGGGTGAGTTGAAAAAATCCAATCTAATATCAGATAATCTTTCTACGAATTCAACTTGTATTCGGATAAATTTCAATCCGCAATCATTCGAATAAGAAGAGATGCGAGCGCAAGTTGAGTTCAAAAGATCAATTTGTGGAGTAGTGAATGCCTAAAGTAGCCTGTCCTGAATGTAAAGAAGATGTATTTGTCGACGCCGAATCCGAGCAGGGCGACACGGTGTCTTGTGAAGAGTGTGAGGTGCGCCTTGAAATCGTCGGTCTCGATCCAATTGAAGTCGATGTCGTCGAAGACGATCTTTCAGACGATTTTTCAGAGGATGACGATTATTGATTGTGAGCAAGATTCAATTGCAGTTTAAAGGGGCCTTTCGGCCCCTTTTCATCATGTCTACAGTTCCGAGGTGAGAAAACTAGAACGCCTGACTGAACCTAAAGTGAAGTTGCCCTTGATGTAGGCGATATGAACCTGCAGGTCCCGAGTGTTGAGGAATTTGAAAGACAGGGGGTTTTAGAAGCCAGCCGTAATCTATTGCCAATTCTCCACCTACTGGAGCTTTGAACCTGACTCCAAGTCCAAATGTGCTACTCCATCTCGATCTTGAGTTGCCGGCGAAAACACTATTTGCCGCCATCCGAACACCTTTGAAAAGGTCGCCCGGCTTTACGAATACATTTCCACCATCGTAAAAAGGAACTACCCTGACGAGATTAGAAATCGGAATCCGTGCTTCAAGATTGAGCAAGGCGACCCCGTTCCCGCCGAATGGCACTGAAAATGGATTCAACCGTACGACACGACCATTACCATCCCTAAACACTCCCTGGGGCACGACTACTATTCTCGGTCCTGCCGATTCAAAATCGAAACCTCGCAAAGACTGTGAACCACCTGCAAAAAATCTCTCGCTTATCGGCAGAATGCCATCGAGACCGTTTATTCCTGCTCTGGTGAATCGTTCACCATTCTTGAAAACCGATGCCACTCCGAAAACTCCCCGTCCAGCCAAGGTCGTTCTCCTCAAAACCTTCGGAGTGGTGTAGCCGTTTACTGAAAGCTGGAGTTTGTGGAAGCCGACCGCTCCCCTGAATACCGGAACGGAGTTGGTGTATTCAGCCGTGATATAGCTACCTGAGGTTGGATCGCCTGGATTGTACCGACATCGTTTGAGTGACGGGCCCTTCGAGGCTAGTTCAGCCAATGAATATCTTAGTTCGCAGTTCTCACGGGTGTCACGGACCAGGTTGAATCCAAAACCCGCGATTCTGATCTTTGCATCAGGCCGCAAAAGATTTGCAATGAGTAGGCTTTCGATGTTCGAGAGACGAACATCTTCATAACGAAGTCGTCCGAAGAGTATCGTCCTATGTTTGATGCTCAACGTGCGACTCGTTTCTAGATTGAAGCTGAGCTTGTTGATTACAGGCGCCTCTGTTCTGGCACCGAAAATATCAATCGGATCTCCGTTCGAGTTGACCCTTTGAACGATTCCAAATGTTCCCTTATCGAACTCAGATCGGAAAAATCTCGTTATCGTTGCGTCTCGTTGATATTGAATGCTCAGTGTCAGCGGCGAGAAACGCCGTGAACCATCTGGATTTCGACCGTCTTTAATAAATCTCGGATTCACGTAGTCGATCTGACCAAGCTGTCGATATCGACTCAAGCGGGCCCGAACTCCTCCCTGCTGAAGCCTTCCGAACAGATTGAAGTTTCTCAAGTCGATGGACCCGAACGGTCCGGCGTCTGTCGAGAAGCCGCCACCATATGTAACGAGTCGGGATTTCTGCTCCTCAACTGTTATTCCAAGATCAAGTACACGAGTTTCGCCCGAGGGTGTTCCTGAGGGAAGAGTTTTTATATCAACGTTCTTGAATAGATCAGTTGCAAAAAGTGTCTGCTCAGCCGAGAAAATATCAGCAGCCTTAAGCAACTGACCCGGAACCAAGTTTACTGCACCCAATATTCTGTCTGCCCTTACCTTGTCGGTCCCGCTCACGAAAATGTTACCCGTCAACGTTTTTGAACCTTCATTCTCGATGGAAAACACCACCCTGACGCCCTCAGTTTCTCCGGGTATGGTCTCAACAAAAGTTTCAACCCTAGCGTCATAAAATCCCTCGCGTGAATAGAGATCTGACAGTTTCTTCACCGCGTTTGCCACTCTCGCCCTTGAATACGGTTTACCTATTAGCACTTGACCATCTCGGGTTATTTCTCCAGTCAGAGTCGCGGTTTGAACTTTAGAGTTACCCCTTAGCTGTACTTCTTTGATGACGGTACGTGGTCCAGGAATTACATCAAAAGTAATGATCAGTTCTTCACCCTCAAGAGATACGCCCTGTTTGCTCCTGACCGTTGCTTCTAGGTATCCAAGCTCAATCAGCAGAGCTTTTATGATTTCTTCGTCTTCTGTAAGCAGACTTGTGCTGGTGAATCCACGCCCGTAACCGAGATACGGCACGACTCCGATTAGTGATGCCTGTGTCGTTCCAAGAAGTGCCTTCAATTCACCTATGGGAAAGATCCGTCCCGCTCTTCCATCCGCTGTTTGGACGATTTCGGTTCCGTCAATCCGAAAGTCACTGAATCCGTCAATTCGAATGTCGACCAATTTCAGACGCCGCCCCAGCTCCACTTCGTATTTGACCTCAATTTTTCTATTTGCCAATTCGGCTCCACTCAGGGCCGAGCAGAGTGCCTGCGTGTCATTGGTGGTGTAACTTGCCTCGCTCTCAAGAAAAGCTGGTTCAGCGCTGCATTTCGGAGTGACCTCGGCAAAAAAATATCCGCGCTCTTGGAATTGTTCTTCCAACTTCTTCTTCCCTTCGATGATTGCGGAAAAATCCAGTGTCCCTTCGCTTCGAATCGGTAGTACCTTGAGCAATGCAGCGTCAGTCAGATCTCCTGTACTACCGGAGACGGATATATTTACTGGTGGTCCAACTTCACCCACGTAAGTAACTTCAACCACGTTTCGCTCTCGGTCATACACCGAATCAGGCTCTTCAAGCCGTGCCGCCAGAAAGCCTTTATCTCTCAGAAGTCGCTTGATATCTTCCGCACCCTTTGAAACGGACTCCCTTGAAAACCCCGACCCAATTTTTAGGGAAAGTTTCTTTTTCAGCCAAGCAGAATCGATACCTGCGATATCCAAAATGATTGCCGAGACTTTGGCTCGTGGGCCCGGTGTAATTTCGAAGTGCAGGTTGGTTTGCACACCGTCAGGAACCTTTTCGATTTTTTGCTTGACGGCTGACTTGAAGTAGCCGAGCTCGAACAAGTAAGCAAGCAGAGTGTCGACACCATTTCCGATCGACTGCTCAGAAATGGTCTCGCCACGCCTCAGCTTGTTTAGTCGGATTAACATCTGGTTTACGTCAATTCCTTGCCTGCTCTGTCCCAACACTTCGACAGTCAAACTTTGAAGCACTAGTTTTCGCTTGATCGAGTACTTCAATATGACTCCATCATCTTCAATCTTGGCCACAACTAGGGCTCGTTCGACTTTCTTTGTTGCATAGAGCAGTGAGATCGACTCCCGAATTTTTAAATAGGAATAGCTTGCCCCGACCGTATCCTTCGCAATTCGGCTGAATTGCTCCACAGATTGGACATCTGTCACGCCGTCTTCCAGCGCAACCTCGATACCAATTACAGGTTTTCCCTCTAGATTGGTTTGACCTTGGGCTGGTAAAAATAAAAATTGAATGGCGAATACCACCACAAACATGCGCAAAATGGCTTGCGCAAGAAGGCATGACTGTGAAGATGGCCTGGAAATGGGCATCAGAATCTCTTCCTGAGGCGTACCTCGAAACTGAAGCTATTGGCTTTCTGAGTGACGTTTGAAAGCGACCGCTGCTCATATTGTGCGACGAACGACAGACGGTTAGAAAGTCTATATTCAAGCGCCACAATCTGATTTTGATCCTGAGCCAAATTCGTCGAATACGAAACAAGTAGATTGCGGTTGATCTGTCTTCCGACAGTCAATCTTGCAGTAGGATTCAATCGCTGACCGGATAGTATCGGATCTACTTCAAATCGATTGAGTCCGAAAAGACGATCCGTCGCCTTAGAAATCGGTTTACTGATAATCTCGTCGGTCAGTATGTCAGCTGCTGCACTAAGGCCAGTCTGCGTCGAAGAGGGAATTCCAGATTCTGCATTAGCAAGATTGCCTGTCGTGATCAGAGAGATCACATCCGCCTGCGGCAATGTCGGATTGGATCTGACGGTTGCATTGAGTGCATCGATGTCCGACAGGCCTCCGTTCAGATTGACCAGAATCTGGTATCCCTTAATGTCCGCCTCTGCCTGTAGATTGACGATGGGCTCAAGCGATGTGTTCGGAGGAAATATCAGTTCCGCACGTTGAATTTCATATCTTTCAGATCTAAAGAACAAGGTACCGCTGCTCGCGACGATTCTACCTGCGATGACAGGCTTATTTAGGTCACCCGTTACCCTAAGTGACAGGGAAGCAGTTAAATCTGCAAGGTTATTCCTGACGATTAGGGCGTCTCGGCCCTCAATCAAAACATCGAATGTGACATCTCCGAATCCGCTAGTTGTGGTAGCGGATGATGAAGCCAACGCAGAATCCCTTCTCTTGCCGATGACATCCGCAAGATCAATCTTGGTAGCGTAAATGCTTCGGCGGGCGCCTATCCTGCCTGAAACGAAAGAAGAAAGCTTTCCAGCGGAGCGTCTGCTGCTAATGCTGAGATTGACATCACCGGTGGTCAGGAAATTCTTTGGAAGGGGAACGCTGACATTCTCTCCCCGCAGATCGAGCTTCAAGGCATCAAGTTCCAAATTTTGATCGAGGCGGGCACCACCCGAAATACTCACCTTACCGCCACCGATTACGCCGGTTGCATTCTGAATCTGGGCCTGGCTCGAGGTGAATATTACAGTACCCTTTACCCGCTCGAGCGATACCCGTTGTCCGCTTACAAAGGTAGACAGGGTAGAAGAAAGCATCTCCACTTTGCCATTAAGTTTCGCAGTATCGTTCGGACCGTTGATGCGGACGTTCAGATCCGCAATACCTGAGAAAAACGTATCTTTAACAAATGCGTTAAAGAGTGAGAGGTTCACCTTTCCAACCACTGAAAAATCGTTGTCGGCATCACCCGAAAATGCCTTGGTGCCGGATATGCGTACGTTCGATCCACCACCTGCAAAGTTCGCTCGCTCGAATGTCACTGCATCTGGGGTTAGTTTTATTGCGATTGGCTCAGTCGCGACAAGTGGAGTCTCATCAATCTGAATTTCGAAAACGGTAAAGGCGGCAGTACCACTCGATATCGAGGGTGAAAAAGCGACACCTTCATTTCCTGTCAGCCTGCCTGCTGCGCTGATTCTCCCCGTCGCTCGGCCCGATATCGAGGCTGAGGTGTTGGGCTTAAAAAGTGATATGTACGGATTGAGCGACGCATCTTTAAGTAAGACGTCTGCAGTGAAAGGAAGTCCATCTCGCCCTAGATCGACTGTCGCATCAATCAGTTGACCTTTTTCCTGTCGCAGATTGTCGACCTTGATTGAGAGCAAGCCACCCCTCGTTGCACCTGATACGGCGAGGTCTCCAAAGCTCTCACCGTTGATGGCGACACCTCTGCCGTTGCCTGTAAAACTGATAATCAGTGACTTGAGATCATCAGTGACTCCCGATACCTCTCCACTCATCTCACCGACCCCAGAAAGCTTTGGAAAGTTTGTAGGATTTTCTGCTAGCCCGCTTAGTTGCGAGAGCGGTACTCCATTTCCCACAAATTTGAAACCAATGTTTTTTGAGACCGTATCGATATCTCCGGTGATGTTTGCGAATCCACCATCGAATCTGAGGGTGAGATTGTCAATAAGTACTTTAGATCCAACGAAACGTGATTGAAGTGAAAAAGATTCGATGATTTCATCGGACAGTGAGACCTTCTCACCGTTCAAAGAAACATACCCTGACATCTGGGATAGCAGGCCCGATAGATTTATCTCACCCGAGGTGTCCCCACTGAGACTCCTTATACCCCTTGGTAAATCGACTGGGGCGACCGCGAAAAGACTCCGCGTGTTGATGCGCACCAGTTTTCCGGCAATCGAGATGTTGTTATCTCCCCGTGAAGGCACCACCATTCCGAAACTAAAACGCCCGCCATCGGCTTCACTGAGTAATCCGTCGAGTATTCGGAAACCGATCTCATCGCGCTCAATTTTAGCGGACAGTCCGCCGAGCGCCTGCCCTTTAACGCCGAGGTTGCCGAGTTCAAAATCCGCTGACACCATCGGATCGAAAATGTTTCCCCGCAGCCCACCGGTGAACTTCATTCCCCCATTGAAAGATAAGCCGAAGCCATCTAATCGGGTCTGAATATCCTTGGCTAAATCGAAGGATCTCAATATCACCGACACCTCGTCAGCATCAGTTGAAGACAATTTGACAGCAAGATTGCTCCCGTCGTTTTTCAGATCGAATCTGCCAGACGCTGAGAGTGAAGTTTTTGCAGTCTCAAGGGAAGTCGAACTGACTTCAAACAATCCTGAGGTCGCCTTCACGACAATCTTGCCTTTGATTGAATCGTTTTTGTCTACATTGCCTGGCAGAACGTCCGCGACGATATCGCCCGATACATTCCTAGGATCATCCCCGGGGAACCGCAAATCGACACTGCCTTTTGCGATTCCTGAGAAAGGCATGACCTTTCCTCCTTGAAGTGTGAGAAGTCTTGCGGCATCGACGCCCTCGAAATTCATCTTGAGCTGCGATTCGCCTGCGCCTGAGGCAACAGTCAATTTGCCACTCGCACGCCCATTCATGACCTCGGCTTCAATGTCACTGATTGTTGTGAAGTCCTTGGTCACCTCGATTGACCCGCGGGCACTACCCAGATTCATGTTTCCAACCACGCCCCCACCGAGACCAATATCTGCTGTCACGCGATAAGTACCAGCAGGCATGACCACAAGCTTGGGCTTGGTGAATCTCACACCTGAAACATCACCACCGCGCGCAAAAATTGAATTTGCAGGTATGTATCCGGGCCCAGCTTCGACGTCATCAGCCGACATTTCTATTTTTTTCTGCGTGATTGCAAATCGCACACCGTTGAGATTCATTTCACCTAAAACGATGACATCCGTGTCGAATCTACCAAGCGTCAATTTGCTCGGAGTTGCGAAAAGTTGACTTGGGGTATCGATGATCTTAAGACCCATTGCAGAGACATTACCGAAGTCGAGTCCTTCGGTTTTAAAGCTCTCAGTTGCTAGCTCTGCCGCATTGATTTCGGTGACGCCACCACGGTCGAAGATGTCAACATTTCTAGCGAACACTCTACCGAGTCCAAATGTGCCGATTGAGCCTGAGTCCGATTGGAGCAATTCTGTGAAAATTGACAACCCATTCTTTGAATCTCGAATGGTCAATGGCGCCGATCGCAAATTTTTAAGAGTGATTGCCTCCGTACGAAGTCTGGCAGCCCTGACATCTTGTGACTGGATTTTGGTAGTTCCCGAAACATTTTCTATTTCAAGACCTTCTGTTCGGATATCGTCTATTTGGAGTCCGTCTCGGGTGTAGTTATCCATCGCTAGTCGCCCGAGTTTTGTGTTGAATCTCCCCGTCTCCCTCTCGGCAACTGCCTCGGAAATTATCAATCTGCCAATCGATCCGTTACCCGTCTTGACTGCTGCCGCCTGGAGACCACCGAGCCATTTGAAAACATCCCCACTCCCGCTTATTACGCCAGACAGCTGAGGTTGGCTTATGGAGAAATCTCCCGCGGTCAAAAGCTGCGCAAGTGCCTTGCCATTGGCTTCATAGGAGCTGTTTCTACCCTCGAGTGCCGCTCCAATATCCAGACCAGTGACCGAAATTCCCTCAACAACTATTGAGTCTGCGACGACTGTCCCATCGA
>CAXRBW010000144.1:0-2823 GCA_964228775.1 Pyrinomonadaceae bacterium
AGGGTATCGACCTAACTTTCGTCGGAGGCGAGACATCGCTCGCGCTTGGTATTGTCGACGAGTTCGAGCGGCGCGGGCTTGCCCTCATCGGTGCGTCTTCACTTGCCGCGCGGCTTGAGGGCTCGAAAGCCTTCGCAAAGGATTTTATGCAGCGTCACGATATTCCGACTGCCGTTTATCGTGTCGCCCAAACGGTTGACGAAGCAATCTCCATACTCGATGCCGGTGTTTTTGGAGATTCCTCCTCACCAGTCGTCGTCAAGGCCGATGGCCTCGCGGCGGGAAAGGGCGTCGTCGTCGCCGACAATCGGGCCGACGCAGTCGGAGCGTTGCGCGAGATGGGCGTCGTCGTCGGTGCGGCGGCGATGAGCAGAATCGTTCTCGAGGAACGGCTGAGCGGTCCCGAGGTCTCGTTGATAGTTTTCTGCGATGGAAGAAATTTTGCCACGATGCCACCCGTCAGAGACCATAAGCGGATATTTGACGGAGACCGAGGGCCGCACACGGGAGGAATGGGCACCGTCTGCGATGACAGCTTGTTATCGTCGGAGGATTTGCGACGGGTGACTGCCGAGGTGATAAGGCCAACTCTCGATGGATGCGCAGATGAAGGTGTCCCGTTCAAGGGAATTCTGTTCATTGGTTTGATGATGACGGAGCTCGGTCCGAAGGTACTTGAATACAATGTCAGATTCGGAGACCCCGAAACCCAGGTCATACTTTCTAGATTGGAAACGCGCTTGACCGAGGTCTGCCGAGCAATGCTCTCGGGTACGCTTGACGGGCTCTCGGTCAAATGGCGACCGGGCTCTTCCGCCTGCGTCATTCTCGCATCGGAAGGATATCCTTCCACCCCAAGAAAGGGAGACCTCATCAAAGGTCTCGATGATGTCGCAGCCGCTGCCAACGTGCAGGTGTTCCATGCCGGTACAGCAAAGAATGACGACGATGATTTTGTAACCTCCGGGGGTCGGGTTTTGGGTGTCACGGCGGTCGGGGACAATCTCGATTCGGCAATCGATTCTGCCTACGGCGGCGTAGCGAAGATTTCGTGGGAAGGAATGCAGTTCAGGAGGGACATAGGCCGAAGATGATTGCAAGCAAGAGAAGTTACAAATATTACGAGTTGTTGATGGCGGCGTTCGTCGCAGTCCTGCTCTGCTCGAATCTCATCGGCGTCCACAAGGTGTCGTACATTGATGTGCCGTACTACGGACAATTCGTTTTCGGTGCCGGGGTTCTTTTCTTTCCCATCAGCTACCTTTTCGGAGATATCCTCACCGAAGTCTACGGATATGCGCGATCGCGTAAGGTGATTTGGGCTGGATTCGGAGCATTGATCTTCGCGGCGTTGATGTCCTGGGTCGTCGTGAATCTGGCGCCCGCGTCCACGATGTCGGAGGATTCGGTCAAGGCTGTCAACCAGATTTTTGGTTCAACTCCGCGAATCGTGCTAGCAACTGTGACCGCCTTTGCGTTTGGTGAATTCGTCAATTCCTTCGTGCTCGCAAAGATGAAGATCCTTAGTCAGGGAAAACATCTTTGGATACGCACAATCGGTTCGACGGTGGCAGGTGAGGTGGCGGACTCCATCGTTTTTTATCCTGTCGCGTTCTACGGCGTGTGGTCCGACGCCCAGTTGATCAATGTCATGATCGGTAACTACTTCCTCAAGGTCCTCTGGGAAGTCCTCGCGACACCGATGACTTATATCGTCGTCAACTTCTTGAAGCGGGCCGAGCAGGAAGATTACTACGACCGCGAAACGAACTTCACTCCGTTCAGTCTCGAGACCTGAGGCTGTGCTATGATTCGTGCGATATGAAGCTCTCCCTCGACTCACCACTGACAGAGCTCCATCAATACGACGTCGCCCGCCTATCGGCGCCGATGTCCAAGAAACTCGCCACAGCAGTCGCACCACTCGCATTCAAGAGAGACATTAGAGAGGCCACAGTGGCTGATTTATTGGCCTATTTGCCGATGAGGTGGGAGGACCGCTCGAGTCTGCAGCCCATCGATGAACTCGTCACTGGTACGGAATGCGCCGTTCTTCTCGAGGTCCGAGTCTCAGGAGGATACAAGGTTGGACGCAACCGATCACCAAAGTCCCCTCCATTGTTCATCTTTGAAATCACTGCCGGGGATCCTCAGCAAAAGCAGAAGCCCGTCGTCATCTTTTGGTTTCTTTCGGGTCGAAGTGCGACCCATGCGATGAGTTACTACCAGGCGAGATTCAAAAGGGGAACTAAATTAGTCGCCTACGGAAAATGGGAATGGGACACGCGTCGCAATACTTTCGCACTTAAACTTGCAAAGCCCGACGAGCTTGAGATTCTTCCATCTGATGATGAGAGCGGGATTGATGTCACCCTTGATTCAAAAAAGAATTCTGAAGAGATTGAACTCGAAGAAGATCGTGAGAATCCGGCACTTGCGATGATTCACGCGGGTAGGCGGGTTCCGGTTTACCGAAAGCTCGGCCCTTTCGGAACAAAGAGGCTACGCGAAGTTGTTTTTTCGGTGCTTGAAAAGCTCGATCCAGATACAGTTCACGAAACTTTACCGGTAAGTGTCATAAAAGAGTGCGGACTGCTTTCGAGGACTCAGGCAATCAGACAAATTCATTTTCCCGACGAGACCTCCTCTTTGGTGGACTATGCCGCATGGCGCAGTCCCGCCCACCATCGCCTCATATTCGAGGAATTCTTCAAGGGCTCATTCGCCCTACAGCTGAAGCGCGGCCATAGGTCCGCCGAGCCCAAGGGCGCGAACATCAAAATCACTGAAAAACTTCGGGAAAAGATTTCGGCAAGACTTCCG
>CAXRBW010000145.1:0-2690 GCA_964228775.1 Pyrinomonadaceae bacterium
GATGATTGCGTCATGACGCCGACGCAAGGGCATTACCCTTAAGAAGAGTTCGGCCAGGCTTTGTGGTTCGTCTTTGTGCAGGGGTCTTCTATCGAATTGAACCGGACGATGGGATGTGCCCGACTGTTCGCCTGTCGAATCGCCATCAGTCATTTATGGGATATTCCCCCGAGAAATAGCTTCATCACTTCTTTCGCCATCGGGGCGAGCTGGTAGGCCTTTTTGGAGAGGATCCAATCGGTGACCATCTCATCCAGAACACCGTAGAACATTTTAGCAACGGTGATTGCCTTGATGTCTGCTCGGAAATCACCGGATTTCTGACCTTCTTCAATCGTTCTTTTGATAATGTCCAAATACTTGGCAAATCCCGCCGCCGAAAAAGCTTCCATGAATTTAGTCGAGCCACGTAGCTCGACCTGAAACACCACGGCGAGGTCTCTGTCTCCTCCGAGACGCTCAAGATGAAGTTCCGCAATCCTCGCGAGACGTTTTGTCACATCCTTTATATTGGATAGCTCCTTCGTTCCTTCATCAATGAATTTCTCCATCGCCCGATTGAAAATCGAATGGAGAATTTCTTCTTTGCTCTTGAAATAAAGATATACGGTTCCGTCCGCGACGCCCGCCTCCGAGGCGATGTCTGCAACCTTAGAATTGAAATATCCCTTTTCGGCAAATACGGTTATAGCGGCACGAAGAATTGCTTCATGCTTATCGGGAACTGCGACGCGTGCGTGAGCCGTGGAGCGAGAGCTTTTGGACATAGGAGTCTAATCGGTAATCGGTGAATGAATAGCCATTCAGTCTGACCGTAGACTAATTGAATCGGGGGGAAGATGGCAAGGAAAGAAAATGAAATCTGCCCGTTGTCTGTTAGTCAACTCAATGCGTCGACTAATCTTTCGATGTCGTTCAAGTTGTTGAAGAAATGGGGTGCCACGCGGAGATGCCTACCTCGCGCCGAGACGATAATGTTTTTCTTTTCCAACTCTCTGAAGATTTCGGCCGCCGACCTGCCGCCGTTATGAGAAACCGACACTATCTGACTCTTATTTGAAGCTACTCGCTCGCCAACCACCGAGAAGGGTTTTCCCTTAAGCGAGCTGCAGAAGTAATCAGCAAGGCCAATCACATGCTTTTCAATTTCATCTAATCCTGAGTCATTTAAAAGTCTTAGACTCTGCTCTAGTCCGTAGAAAAGAGCCGAAGGCCCAGTGCCGCTCTCATAGGCGCGGGCGTCATTGATGAATGCCTGTTCGCGGTCTGTGAAATTCCACTCATCCTCAACACTGATCCAGCCGACAAGAGCCGGATTAATGAGGGATCGTGCACGCTCGCTCAGGAACAAAATTCCACAACCTTCTGGGGCGCAGAGCCATTTATGACTAGCACCAGCGGCGATATCAACGTTCAATGTGTTCAGATTGAGCTTGATTGCTCCGAATGCCTGAATGATATCGACCGCGAATAATGCCCCTGCCTTTCTTGCCGCTTCGCCGATTCGCTCAAGGTCCGCTCTGAAACCGGATGAGAATTGAACCGCGCTGATTGTGACGAGTCTGGTCTTGGAGTCAATCAATCGGATCAATTCTTCTTCATCGACGATTCCGTCGGATTTGCCACACAGCCTGAGTTCCACCCCATACCTGTCGCGGATCGCTCTCCAAGGATAAAAATTAGATGGAAACTCACCCGAGAAGCTGACTATGTTGTCGCCCTCTTTCCAGTCAAGTCCATGTGCAACTGCCGAGAAACCATCGGACGTGTTTCTCAGAAATGCAATTTGTTCCGCCCGCACATCAAGCATTTGTGCGACCAACTCTCTGCACCTCTGTTTCGTGTCCACCCAAGCCGTGTAATGGCTCGACCCAAACAATGAAACATCTTGTAGCTGACGGTTCACTGCTTCGACTGAAACCGACGGTAGTGGCGCCACCGCAGCGCTATTCAAATAGGTCAGCTTTTCAAGGGCGGGGAACAGAGAGCGGAAGGATTCTGATTTGAGATTCGCCATGGCGGGACGTGAATATCTCTCTTCTTTGACATCACTTGTTGGCAAAGGCTAACTTCTAAAGGGTAAAGACGCATTCCCCCGCCTTTTCCAACCTATAGTGAAAGTGACTGATTTCGCTCGGATTATGGTCGATTTCAACGAAAAAAACCAACCTGAAAGTCCAGCGGCTCAACCAGCCGAGACCGAGCCCCCGCAATCTTCGGAGAAGGGTTCGTTCGCGCTCACCGCCGCGAAAGAGACTTTCAAACTCGCGAGGGATATTTTTCTGATAATCGCCGTCTTCATTTTGGCGGGAGTGTTTATCGTGCAACCAGTGGTTGTCGAAGGCACCTCGATGGCACCTCTACTGCACGACGGTGAGCGGCTGCTCGTCAATAAACTGATTTATTACAACATCAGATCTGTCGAGTGGGGACATATCGAGCGCGGAGATATCGTGGTCTTTTGGTATCCGAACGATCCTCAAAAGAGTTATGTGAAAAGAGTCATTGGACTTCCGGGAGAGACGGTTGAAATCGTCAGCGGAAAGGTTCTGATCGACGGTCAAGAGCTCAATGAAGATTACGTGACCTCGGAACACAATCAAACCTTGGCATCATTCCCTCCACGAATGGTCGACCAGCATTATTATTTCGTGATGGGTGACAATCGCGACAATTCTTCTGACTCAAGA
>CAXRBW010000146.1:0-4557 GCA_964228775.1 Pyrinomonadaceae bacterium
ACGGATATTCCGTGATTTCTCAAAGTTTTAGGCGGGAAATCACTGTATCCATACTCTGCCTGTTGCGCCGACATACCAGTTAATCTTGCCAATCCTCCTTCATTGGTTTAATAATTCCGTCCAATCCAAAGTTCATCAGACCGATTTGGACCCTTGGGCTCCACTTTAAGCATGCTGAGGCGCATAAATCTTCAAAAGGCTCGCAATCAGATTGCGCGTTCGACGACGATCAGGGACATCAACCGACAGATCGTCCTCGGGTATGTGCGCGACCGCGGTCCAATCTCGCGCGCTCAAATTGCACGTGAAACCGATCTCCACCGTTCAACCGTCTCCCTAATCATTGATGAACTCGAAGCCGACGGTCTTATCGTCGGATCGGGTGAGGCCAAATCAACAGGCGGTCGTCGGCCGATGCTTTATGAGCTACGGGTCGGAGTGCCAGCAGCAATCGGGGTCGATATCGGTCCCGAGAAGACGACGGTCGGAGTCGCAGATTTAGCCGGCACGCCGCTCGCCACCGAGGAGTTCCGAGGCGCTTTCGATAGCAACGAATTGTCGAGCCTGATCATCAGCGGGGTCATGCGTTTGATCGAAAGGTTTTCTATTACGAACGTTGACATCGGGGTGAGTGTGCCAGGTCTAGTTGAGAATTCCTCGGGACGCATTCACCACGTCCCATACTTCGATTGGAAAGATTGGGATTTGATCGAGCGGCTACGTCTTGAGACCGGGTGTGAAGTGATAGTCGACAACGACGCCAACGCAGTTTCTCTCGCCGAGCTGTGGCTGAGTCCCGAAAGGATGGGGAAGCGGAACACGTTTCTGACCATTCTGGTCGGGCAGGGAATTGGAACTGGTGTCGTTTTCGACGGCCGACTTTATCGGGGTGAAAAAGGCGCTGGCGGAGAATTTGGACATATGATTCTCGGCCAGGACGCACCAGTCGAATGCTCATGCGGCAGCAGGGAATGCTGGGAAGCATACGCCTCTGAAAAGTCGATGGTCGAGAGATTCAGGATGACTCCGTCGGGCGCAGGTACCAATGGCAGTTTGCGCGCAGACGATGTAATCAGTCTTGCGCTCGAAGGGAACAGGGACGCACTCGACGCTCTGAAGGAGACGGTTGCTTATCTCGGCGACGGCATCAGCAACTTGATGGTCGGACTCAGCCCCCAGGTCGTCGTGCTAAGCGGCAAGATCACCAAGGCGTGGCCGATTTTCGAGGAACAGCTGAGCAGGGTGGCAGAGAGAAGTTCACTAGCTGGACTTCCGCCAGCGAGCCTCGTCGCTTCGAGTTTAGGAGATTCACCGACTCTTACAGGAGCTTTTTGTCTTGTATTGGCAAGGAGGTTTGGATTAGCAATTTAGGAAGGATTTCAGAGTGGATTAACCCGCCTGTAACCCGTCTTGACAGTGAGTCTGACCTGAAATATAACTTTGTTGGCATTACCGACAAAAGTTGAGCCTTTCGGAATTCATTGAAGCCAAGCTTCATGAAATCCGAAACGTTCAAGTTCATCCGGAGATAATTTTTAAAATTCGAATTTGTCTTAAACAGGAGAATGCATCTATGAGCAGAACTTTGCTTTCAGCAAAGATTGGTTTGGTGTCGCTTGCACTCATCGTCACTGGATTTTTGGCGATCGGTGTCAATGCACAGTCACAGGCTTTGAACGGTCAGATTGAAGGTACGGTAACCGACCAGAACGGCGCAGCGGTCGCAAATGCGAACGTCACTGCCCGCAACGTCGGGACCGGAACCGAACGATCGGTCTCAACGGACGCGAACGGTCTTTACCGCATCCCACTTCTTCCGCTTGGAAGTTATCGGGTGACTGTCCAATCGCCGAATTTCAAAAAGTACATCCGCGACGGAATCACGCTTTCGGCGGGTCAGACTGCAACAATCAGCCTCTCACTTGAGGCCGGAGACGTTTCGGCGACCGTCACTGTCACATCGGATGCGCCGATTGCCGACCCTGCAAAAATAGATGTCGGACGAACGCTGAACACAAGGGAAATCCAGGATCTCCCGCTTGTGTCGCGCAACCCGTACAACTACTCCTTACTGCAGGCCAACGTTGTGGGCCGCCCGAACACCGAGTTCGGCGTTCCCCGCGTCAGCGCCAACGGTTATGCCCGTAGAACTAACTTCCAGCTCGACGGAAACGCGAACACCCAGGCCAACCAGGCCGGCCTTCGCCTCGTGCCGATTTCGGAGACCTTCATCAGTGAAGTCCAGCTCGTGACCAACGGCTTCTCGGCTGAGTTCGGAAATTCACCCGGTCTTGTAATGAACAACATCACGCCGTCTGGCACGAACGATGTACACGGTTCCGCAAGCTTCCGCTTCCGCAGGACCTGGATGTCATCACGTCAGTTCAACACGCTACCAACTGCAGTGAAATCACCAACGGATGTTGACGACTACACGGTTGCGGTGGGCGGTCCGATCATCAAGGACCGTTGGCATTTTTATGGCGGTTACGAAGATGTCGTGCGCGATCTCTCCGGCAGGCCGCAGCAGCTCGTTACGATTACCGAAGCGAATAAGACCGCGCTCATCGCAGCCGGACTTTCGAGCTCGATTTTCGTCAACAGCATCCCGGCCTCGCAGAAGGTTAAGTTCTTCATCGGAAGAACCGATGCGCAGCTCAACAAGATTCACCGTCTGACGGCACGCTACATTCGGTTCCAGAACTTCTCGCCGAACAACGTGGGCGGCGGTCTCAATACGCTTGAGAGGACGGTCGACCTCGACGATAAATCGAATTCGCTCGCAATTCAGATGGCTTCGGTCTTCTCGCCGAATCTGATCAACGAGTTCCGTTACCAGAGGGCGCATCGCCATTCGGAGTTTCTTGCTACCAAGTTCACTCCGGCGAGCGGTCCATCGGTGACCATCACCAACGTTGCGAGTTTTGGTCCCGCAACGAACCGTGGGACCATCTCGCCAATCGAGACGATGAACCAGGTCCAGGACAACATCACATGGACGCGCGGTGACCATCAGATCAAATTCGGCGGTGGATTCAACAAGATTTACGACTATCGTAGAAACGATATCTCGGCGCAGTACACATTCGCGTCCATCGCCGCCTACTCGGCTGCGAAGGCGGGAACCACTCCGCTCGGATACACATCGTTCTCGCAGACCCTCGGCAATGCCGAGATAGTCTACAACTCGACTTTCTACAATCTGTTCGCTCAGGACGATTGGAAGGTCAACCCGAGGATGAAGCTCAGCTACGGTGTCCGCTACGACCTCTATGACATTCCTGAGGGCGATGCTAATTCACCGCTCACGCAGGCTAAGAACTTCAGGGTCGATAAAAACAACTTCGCTCCAAGGCTAGGAATGGTCTATGCCCTCAGACAAGGAAACCGTCCGACGGTATTCCGTGCTAGCGCGGGTATGTATTACGACACCGTGTATCTCGTGATGTACGAGAACGCGATACAGGGCAACGGCACTGGCCGGTATGTCGCGGTTTCGAGGACTCCCTCGCAGACGGGGGCACCGAGCTTCCCGAATGTGATGACTGCCTCGTTCGCATCTCTTGGAATCACGCAGAACGCCGAGGTGATTTCACCTGACTTCGACAACATGTATGCGCTTCACTATCAGGCGCAGCTCGAACAGGCGCTGACCGATAACATTTCGTTCACGGTCGGCTACATCCATTCGAACGGACGTCAAATGCCGGTCTATAAGCAGATCAACTGTCTTCCAACCGGAACGCGTCTTGCCGATGGCAGGCCGGTTTATGGATCGCTTTCGGGCTCAGGTGTAATGACCCCTTGCACAAACAAGGTGAACACTTCGTTTACGAACGTTATCGAAGTTGGTTCGGGTGGTAATTCCAAGTACGACGCGATGACGCTACAGCTCAGCAAGCGCTTCTCGCAGGGCTATCAGTTCAGCTTTAACTACACCCTCTCACGGGCAAGGGACAATGCTCCCGAGCGCAACCTACAGGGTGTCGGAGCTGCTTCGCTGACAGACCCGTCGAACCGTGGCTGGGATTGGGCCTACGGTGTCGCAGATCAGCGCAGCACCGTGTCCGCGAGCTTTGTCGCAAGGCCGAGCTTCAGCATCGAGAACAAGTACCTTGCGTACCTCGTGAATCAGAACCAGCTCAGCTTTACCGCCTTTGCTGGAAGCGGCGAGACGTTCCCGATCAACACTAACTTCGATCTCAACGGAGACGGTATCGGAAACGACATCCCTGTCGGGTACGAGAGGAACGCGGGACGTGCTCCCGGATTCTTCAACGTCGACTTCAGGTACTCGCGCGTGATTCCGATCAACGAGCGTTTCAAGATCGAATTGTTCGGTGAAGCAACGAACATATTCAACATCAACAGCACCTTGAGCTACGGTTCAGGCACGACGTTGACGACTGGATACGACAAGCCGACCGGCGCGCTGACCACCCCGTTCAGCTACGCGAATTTCACCCCGACCGCTCAGGAGAGCAGACAGGGACACTTCGGCGTCAAGTTCGTGTTCTAAATCGAACGCTTTCGGCAGGCCGCTCAATGGGCGGCCTG
>CAXRBW010000147.1:0-4823 GCA_964228775.1 Pyrinomonadaceae bacterium
TTGATTCCAGCAATGTCGATTCTCACACTGCTTGCCGTATCTGCGGTGATTGCGATTCCATTGCGGTCATGGGCGAAGCATGAAACGGTTAAGGATTTGGTCGAGGCAGGAAATTCTGCAGGACTTTCCGAGGCGCCAATAATAAACCTCCACACCATCTCTCATAATTTGGAGTTTTATGGCGCAGGCAGACTTGTGAGGGAGGAGGACGGACGCCAAAAGCAGTTTGAGGGTCCCGTTGAGATTCGAAGCCAGCTCGAGAGGTCAGGTACGGACTCGGTTTTGGTGATTGTTCCGCTCGAATACCGCACCCAACTTGAGGGAGACGCAAATCTGAAGGCGAAGTTTCTAAAAGACAACGGGGAACTGGCGATCTTTGCGGTCACCCTCGCACCGTCGGCATCATTTACCGGAAGCCGCTCGTTTTAATCGATCCATCAAGGCAAGACCGATACCCGACTCCTCTACCGCCTGACAATAGATTGTCTTGATGCCATGGCGATCGCAGTCTCTGAAAAAGGCGAAAACACTCCTTGCATACTCTTCGAGACTTTCACAGACTTTTAGTTCTCCGAAATTTCCACTAGGAACCTGGAGGCCTATGAAAGCGACGCCCTCACCGGGTTCTGCGTTGACACCTTCCACCAAGATTACCTCTGCTCGCGGTGAATAGTGTCTGTGCTTCATTCCGGGACTCCGCGGCTTCTCATTGCCGCGCGGTTTATAGATCGATGTCTCGGGAACCACCTCCTGAAGTTGCTCGAGGCTTATCCCGCCCGTCCTCAGAACCATCGGCACGGGTGAGGTGCAGTCGACGACGGTAGATTCGATTCCGATATCGGTCGGATTGCCCTGAAGGATGCAATCGATTCTGCCCGCGAGATCCTCCATGACTGCTTCCCAATCCGTCGGCGATGGCCGGCCTGACAGATTCGCGGATGGAGCTGCCACGGGAGTGCCGCATGCCTTGAGGAAGTCTTGGGCCAATCCATGGGCCGGCATCCTGACACCGATTGTTTTAAGACCAGCCGTCGCCACTGTTGGAACCTTTTGTGTCTTGGGAAGAACAATGGTCAGCGGTCCCGGAAAAAAAACATCCATCAATCTGATTGCTGACCCCGGAATTTCACTCGCAATCAGTTCGAGTTGGTCAAGGTCTCCGATATGGGCGATGAGTGGATTGTCTGCAGGTCTGAGCTTAGCGGCAAAAATTCTTTTGATTGCGAGAGCATCGAACAGGTTTGCACCGAGTCCATAGACAGTCTCAGTTGGAAAGGCGACGACTCCGCCGTTCCGTATGAATCCTGCCGCCACCTCAGGTGACTCGGTGAGAATAGTTTGCATCGACACCTCAACTGAAAAGAACGCATATCTTAAAACCAAAAGGTCTCATTCCACAATGCCAAAACCCAGGTTTTGCAGGCATGTGGGAATCTTTAATTTTGATGGCCGTTAACATACACTTTTTCCATGTCGCTTGAAGACAAGATCAGGTCCTTACCCACTTCCGCGGGCGTTTATATTCACAAGAACGCCGACGGCAAGATTCTGGATATCGGAAAGGCGAAAAATCTGCGCAATCGGGTCAGAACCTACTTTCAGTCTTCACGCGCGATGGATTCGAAGACGAGAGAGCTGGTCAAGCGGATTGCGGATTTCGAATTCATCGTCGTCGACAGTGAAGTTGAAGCGCTCGTCCTCGAATCGAACCTGATTAAAAAACACAAACCACGCTATAACGTCTTTTTAAAAGACGACAAACAATATCCGCATATCAAGATCACGAAAGAGCAGTTCCCGCGTGTCGTCATAACGAGAAAGATCATGCGAGACGGTGCCAGTTACTATGGCCCCTTCCTTCCGGCGGTTCTCGCGCGAAAGACGATCGATCTCGTTAACAGATCTTTTCAGCTGAGGACATGTGAAATCGAAATCGATGGCAAGCTGCCGCGGCCGTGTCTTGAATATCATCTGAAGCGATGTCTTGCACCGTGCGTCAAAGGACTCTGCCGGCCCGAGGAATACGATCAGGCGGTCCACGACGTAAAGCTTCTGCTTGATGGAAAGAACAAGGAACTTGCAGACGAACTCGAGAGCCGAATGTGGAAGCTTTCGGAAGATCAGAATTACGAACTCGCCACCAAGTATCGCGATTTGAGGGCAACGGTGTTCGCTTTGGCGGAACAGCAAAAGATGATGGCGACGCCGGATCTTGATGTCGATATCATCGGGATGTACCGAGAAAGGCGCCAACTCGCACTCCAACTGTTCACCATGCGAGAGGGAAAAATCGTCGGGCGCCGCGAGTTCTTCTGGGAAGATTTACCTGAGGACGATTCGTTCGATGCGGCCGGATTTCTGGGTGGAGTACTCGCCCAGTATTACTCGTCCGATTATGTTCCTCTCGAGATTCATGTGCCGTTTGATTTCAATGACAGGGAGCTGCTAGAGCAGGCACTTTCAGGCCGTCGTGGACGCAGGGTTCGGATACTCGATCCCAAACGGGGCAAAAAGGCAGAGATGGTCGCACTTGTTGAAACCAACGCGAAGATTTCATTCGAACAGAGGTTCAGGGTTCTCAAGCCGGACTCTCGGGAGCTTCTCGAAACTCTTCAGGATGTTCTCGAGCTAACTCAGTTCCCCGAGCGCATTGAAAGTTTCGACATATCAAACATACAAGGGGCCGAAAACGTCGCAGGGATTGTTGTTTTCGAAAATGGGAAGCCTGCGAGATCTGAATACAGAAGATTCATCATCAAGACGGTCGAGGGCGCGAATGATTTCGCATCGATGCATGAGGCAGTCGAGCGCCGCTTCAGAAGATCCCTAGATGAAGGCAAGCCACTTCCGCAGCTTGTATTGATCGATGGCGGCAAAGGGCAGCTGACCGCCGCCGCGGCGGCGATGCAGTCACTAGAGCTCGGTGCCATTCCATTGGTGGGGCTCGTCAAACCGCCCAAGAAGCATAATGAGATATCACATCTCATCGTTCATGGCAGAGATGGTGAACCGATTGTTTTTGACCCAGGTGCACCGGTTTTCAGACTTGTTCAGCAGATCAGGGACGAAACCCATAAGACGGCTGTCGAATTCCACAGAAAGCGAAGAGAGAAGAGGGACTTTACCTCCGAACTGACTGCGATACCCGGAGTTGCGGAGAAGAGAAAGATGAAGCTACTCAGAAATTTCGGCTCAATTGAGCGGGTTGCCAAGGCGAGTTTCGAAGAATTGAAGCCGATTGTCGGCGCGGCGGCGGCGAAAATGATTACCGATCACTTTGAGCGTCAGCGCACTTTGGGCGCGGGCTCTGACGACCAATGAACCACGAGTGACGCGAGACTGTTATAATTCTCTTTTGAATCAGTCATGTTTGACGAAATAAAACCACTCAGCGAATGGGGGCTCGGAATAAAACGACCCTTCATAATCGCGGGCCCATGTTCCTGCGAGACGGAAGAGCAGATAACCGAGACAGCCTTCAGACTCAAGGACTCTGGAATCACTGCCTTGCGCGCTGGAATATGGAAACCAAGAACTAGGCCGGGGATGTTCGAAGGCATCGGCAAGGAGGGTCTCGGATGGCTCGTCTCTGCAGGAAAAGCATCTGGATTGCCGACGGCGGTCGAGGTCGCCAATGCCCAACATGTAGAGGACGCCCTCCATGCGGGCGTCGACATTCTTTGGATAGGTGCAAGAACAACGGTTAATCCGTTTTCTGTCCAAGAGGTCGCCGACTCTCTGAAAGGTGTCGACGTGCCCGTGTTGGTAAAAAATCCCTTGAATCCAGACCTACAACTTTGGTTAGGAGGTCTTGAACGGGTTTATGCTGCGGGAATAAAACGGCTGGGAGCGATTCATCGCGGGTTCTCGTCGTACGAAAGGACCGAGTATCGGAACAAGCCAATGTGGGAACTCCCGATCGAGATGCGGCGCCGGCATCCGATGATTCCAATCATCACAGACCCATCGCATATTTGTGGTAGGCGGACGATGATTTCCGCGGCAGCTCAAACAGCATTCGATCTTGACTTCGATGGATTGATGATCGAGTCTCACCGTGACCCGGCCAATGCATGGAGCGACGCAGACCAGCAAGTTACACCGGAAGAATTGAAAGAGATTGTCAGCGGGCTCGTCATCAGAAGCTCGGCACTTGCGCACGACACAGAGGATGCGCTGGCCGTCCTACGCGGACAGATTGATCGCATTGACAACTATCTTTTAGAGCTGATGGGTGAACGAATGGAGGTCGCACGCAGAATCGGTGATGTAAAAAGGGAGAAAGGGGTGACGATTCTCCAAGCGAGACGTTGGGACCAGATAGTCCGAGACCGCATTGAGAAAGGGGTTCAAAAAGAACTCACCGATACCTTCATCGCCGAATTGATGGAGGCAATCCATCAGGAATCAATCAGACATCAAAACAGAGTCATGAACAAAGCCGATTAACTATTCAGCTAGTGTGATCGTGTACAATACGCCAGCCCTTCTTGAATTTCCTAAAAATCAGCGTGAATTTTCCGTGCGGACTATCACCTGTCCGTGACAGTGACCAGCTTCCAAGCACGACTGCGCTGTTTCTGGAGAGAATGGTGATTTCCAACTCGGCGAAAGTTAGATTGCCCATCTTTTCGCGTGTCGAATAATTTTTCTTGTATCGCTCAATCGCGCCGTTCCAACCACGCGTGACTTTATCGCCCGACACAAATGTCATCGATTCGGATTTCCAATATCCCGTCATGAACCCGTCGATATCACCCCTGTTCCAAGCAGCAGCTTGGTCGGCCATCACTTTGCGGATTTCTGTCTCGGCATTTACTTGA
>CAXRBW010000148.1:0-41207 GCA_964228775.1 Pyrinomonadaceae bacterium
AATTCGATTTTCTCACCTTTAGAGAAGCTCTTGAGTTTGTCAATCGGGTCGGAAGTATTGCTGACAATCTTGATCATCATCCGGATATCGAGTTTGGTTGGGGGTATGCAAGTATCCGATTTATCACCCATGATGCGGGCGGGGTCACTGAAAGGGACTTTTTAGCTGCCGAAGAAGTGAATAAAATTCAGTGAAAAGGTAATTCAATTAATCGTTGATGGATTTTGCCTGTCCTGCCCGCATCTTATAAAATCAACAGTTTGGATTGACCTCTATATTCTTTACAGAAGGACCTAACTTTATGTCGAACATTCCCATAACAGTAGCCCACGGAGACGGTATCGGACCTGAAATCATGGATGCGACGCTTCACATCATCAAGGAAGCAGGCGCCCGTGTTGATATCGAAACAATAGATATCGGTGAAAAGGTGTACTTGTCCGGTAATTCAGCCGGCATTGCGCCCGAGTCTTGGGACTCGCTTCGCCGGACGAAAGTCTTCCTCAAGGCGCCAATCACGACTCCGCAGGGCGGTGGCTTCAAATCGCTCAACGTCACGGTGAGAAAGACTTTGGGTCTTTACGCTAACATTCGCCCCTGCGTCTCGTACCATCCTTTCATTAGGACTAAGCACCCCGTAATGGATGTTGTGATCGTTCGAGAAAACGAAGAGGACACCTATGCGGGCATTGAATATCGACTTTCAGACATGGTCGAGGAATGTTTGAAGCTGATCACACGTCCAGGCTGCGAAAAGATCGTCCGATACGCCTTCGAGTACGCTCTAAAGAATAACAGGAAGAGAGTCACTGCCTTTGTGAAGGACAATATCATGAAGCAGACGGATGGCTTGTTCCACAGGATATTTGATGAGATAGCCGTCGAATATCCGACCATAGAAGCGGATCATTGGATTGTCGACATCGGAGCAGCCAAGATGGCTGACACACCTGAAAACTTCGATGTCATTGTTATGCCCAATCTTTACGGAGACATACTTTCAGACGTCGCCGCGCAGATTGCTGGCTCTGTCGGACTCGCAGGTTCCGCGAATATCGGTGAACAGATTTCAATGTTTGAGGCGATTCATGGATCAGCACCTAGAAGAGCCGGGCAGAATCTTGCAAATCCGTCAGGGCTGTTCCTTGGCGCAATGATGATGCTTTCACATATCAACCAAGGTGATGTTGCGGAGCTGGCTCACAATGCCTGGCTTAAGACGATTGAAGATGGTGTCCACACTTATGACATCTTCAAGGAATGCGTCTCCAAAGAAAAAGTTGGGACGAAGGAGTTTGCGCAAGCAGTCGTCGACCGTCTAGGAAAGAAACCAGAGACTCTCAAACCAGTCGAATACAAAGCAAACGTGGTGGAAGAAGGTTCTAAGAAACCCATCTTCACAATACGGGAGCCAGAAAAGAAAGAATTGGTGGGAGTGGACGTCTATATCTCGTATTGGAACGGGAAACATTACGGCGCTGGTGCTGAACTCGGACCCAAGGTCGAAGCCCTGAATTCAGACGGGCTCAAACTGGTGATGATTTCAAATCGTGGAACAAAGGTTTACCCGAATCCTCAACCCGACACTTTTTGCGTAGATAACTGGCGTTGCCGATTCATGCCCGAAGGTGGCGGTACCATAACCCGTGAACAGGTGGTGGATCTTCTCGACAGGGTCAATAAGGCAGGTCTCGAGTTTGTGAAGATTGAATCGCTTTACAACTTCAGCGACAAGCCTGGATATTCACTTGGCCAGGGACAGTGAAGTAATGTGATATGTATGAAAAGGGCCCCTTATCGGGGCCCTTTTCTTTTTGATCGTATCAATGCTTGAAATCAGGCATTTCTCTAAAAAGTGACGGGTCCCCTGCGGCGAGTATCCGAACCAGTTCGTCGTTGAAGTAATTACTCGAACTTCTGACCTCTTCTGGTATCCGCTGACTATATAACTCGAAAGAACGTTTGATAGGTTCAATGAGAAGCGGATAAAGACTTCCTGACCTAGAACCTGCAATTATCTGGTCTTCGTTATAAAGCTTTATCTCAGAGACAAGCAGGCGGGCAAAGCGCAATGCTGCCTGGTGCTCTGGATCAAGAATTATTTCAGGTGCAGTAGATACTGGTTTTTCCGTTGATTCTATGATTTCCGGAACTTCATTTTCAGCAACTTCCTCTGTAACGGTTGGCGAAGTGCGAGCGGCCAAAAGTTCAAGGGTCAACCCTGCGACATTGGTCAGTAGTTCAATGGATTCGATGATTGATAAATGTCTCGTGTCGAGACCGCTCAGAAACACAACTGCGACACTGCATCCCCGGACAATCACCGGTATCGCCGACTTTGAGAATTCTTTGGAGTCCTGACTGACACCGCTCTTGAATGCCAAAGAGACAATTCCATCGTCATTGGACTCAAAAGCCTCAGCAAAGGTAGTAGCATCGCCCTCTTTGTACCAACAAACTTGCTGATTGTCTTGTGCGATGTAAATTGCAAACTGAGTGTGGAGCTTACCTATTCCTGCGACAAGGGAGGTCAGTACCTCTTCATCATCGGTCGAATTACTGATTAAAACTGAAGACGATCTTAGGAGTGAAACGATTGATTCGATTTGAGCAAAGTTCTGAGGGTCAGACTTTTCAGCCTCAGATATCGCTCTCGCGGTAAAGCTGGCGCCTTCCTCACGTGCCATCTTCAGATGATCGATTACTATCTGCGAAAAACTCGTCTCAAGCACCGAATCGCCTGAGGCGCGGATAATGAAGTCTTTGAGGGCCTGGTCAATTTGGGTCTTGTGTTTGGAGAATTCAGAATCAAGGCGGTGCTGCAGCTGTCCTATCTCTTGCTTGAGTTCGTCGCTAATCGTGTTGAGATAGCTCTCAAACTCTTCTTTTAGACTCTGTTCAAGTTCGATGTTGTTCACAATTCCCCGTAGAGAGAACGGCTTGTGATAAGCGTTCCGGCTCGACCTAATTGAATTTGGGATGATTATGGGAAACGAATTTGCCGGGGTCAAGAAATGTCGTCACACCGCAACAACTGAAAATTCAGAATCGATGTTTTCTTTGATCATGTTTTCAATCGCCATTAAGGTTCCGGTCAAAGAGCTGGGACAGCTTCCGCAGGCACCTTCATATCGAATCTTGAGCACTTTTTCCTCAAGAGCCACAATTTCAAGCCATCCGCCATCGCTTGCCAAATAGGGTCTTATCTTTTCATCTAGCAGCTGGTTGATTTCTGCGATGCGCGGATCGTCACTCAACGCGGCGGCGATCGCTCCCCCGATTGAAGAGGAAGAAGAGACGCTTTCAGCGGCACGTATAGGAACCGCCAATGCAGGAAGTATTACGTCCCATTCAGCTTCGTCAGTCTTCTCAACGGTGATCATCTTATCCATATAAAAAACAGATACGACATCACCGACAGCAAAGATTCCCTTGGCCAGTGAATCCGACTCGGCCGCTTCTTCGCCTTTGAATGAATGCGAGGTACCGAAACTTACCGGCTCCTTCAGAATGAATTTGACGGCATTAGGATTCGGGGTTTCCTGTATGTCTGCAATTTTGGGCATTTATAAATTGACTCGAAACTAAAAGTCTTATAAATCCTTATCTTTTTGTCAAGATTCTGAATTCTCGACAATAGAAGCATCTTCCGAGGCATTACAACGAGACATGAACTTCCAAACAAAAAGAAACGGCTTTAAAGTGAGGTCATGCAGATAAGACTCGCCACTAAATCAGATTCGGAGAATTTGATCGCTTTCAACCAAGCTATGGCGATGGAAACTGAGAACAAGCGACTTGACTCAGATATTTTGTCAGCGGGAGTTCTCTCTATCTTCGAGGATGATAGGAAAGGTTTCTACGTTGTAGCAGAAAGTGGTGAGCGAATTGTTGGTGGACTCATGATTACATATGAGTGGAGTGATTGGCGTAGCGGCTGGTTTTGGTGGATTCAAAGCGTCTACATTGAACCAGAATATCGAGGTCAAGGAATCTACAGCGAGCTCTACTCTTTTGTAAAAAATAGAGCTCGGGAGGTTGGTGGTGTATGTGGCTTTCGCTTGTATGTCGAAAAGGACAACCGACACGCACAGGACGTCTACCGTAAATTAGGCATGGAAGAAACCTACTACCAAATGTTTGAAGAAAAACTTTGATCGAGGCCGTTCGTCCGACCTCGATCATTTCCTGTGATAACTCCCCACCCGGAACGTAATTGAAGATGTGAGGATGCTGATTGCAATTGTTCACCCGATTAGATGAGAGCATCCCGGACAACCATCATCACAGAAAAGAGTCAGCCTGAAAGTTCGCTTTTTCAATCTCTACAAAATAAAATCCGCCAAAACTCCGTAACGTCTTTGGATTGAATCCCCGACGAGCACCGCAGTCTATACAGACGGAATAACCGAAATCACCCCAAGAGAAGGGCCGGCTCATCAGTCTGTGCCCACAACCGAATAACCTTTCCAACAAGCCGACCTTTCTCCCGCGGTGTTTTATGTTGCTCAGCCTTCCACTCAATGGAAGCAATACTTTCAAATGAGAGAAACTGTTCTGCAACATAAATTCCTAACCTTCCCCTTGTTCGTTTTCATCAGATCAACTTCGAATTACTCACCTGACGTGCTTTGAATAGCAACGGATGTGCCATTCTCATTACCGAGACTTCCTTCACCGCAATCAGTACTTCGTGTAGGATTTCCGAACGTCAAACTGAAGGTGGAACAGGTATTCTGTATGTGTTCTGATCACATCGAATGTAGAAATGTTATTTTTTAGGTATATATGTCACGTCTGAAGCGTAGTGAGTTCTTGCGTATTGCTGAAGGTATTCGGCGAGATCGAGAAACCATCATCAAGCACAATCCCATGGGCAGCGACGAGGAAATTCTTCTCTGGATGTTGATGAGCTGCCTTATCAACTCCCTTGGATTGGAGGGTGACCAGGTTCCCTGTTTTCCAGGTCCCACGAATTCTGAAACATATAAAAAAGCAATCATGTTCATCGTCGCGAACACATGTGAAGAGGAGATTGAGTTTGAAAACATATTTGAGGGGTTGATTGATTGATAATGTTGATTCGAATATTCCCCCAAACACCGTTTCGACAAAATACGCGAGTGGTTGTCTGTGAAGATACAAAGCTTGCGATTTGTGTCGATCCTGGTGAGGAATCAGTGAAGGTCAAGGATTTTCTCATTGAAACCGAATTGACACTTCAAGCAATCACCCTTACCCATGGCCATCTCGATCATGTGGGTGGAACCTTGTTTTTAAAGAGTAACTTTCCAGAGGCGGATGTATTGATTCATAAGGATGATGAATTCCTCTACTACGGTTTACCAGAACAACCGATTCGGATGGGTATCGACGCGAAACAGCTAGAGGAATTGGGAATGAAGTACCTGAACCCACCTCCCGTCTCTCGAAATTGGATTCATGGTGAGTGTTATCAAGTAGGAAATCTTCAATTTCGAATTCTTCATTGTCCTGGTCACACACCAGGGCATGTAGTTCTTGCCGAGGAAGAAAGGCGGCATGTATTTGTTGGCGATTGTCTTTTTGCCGGGTCTATAGGTCGGACGGATCTTCCAGGTGGAAATCACCTTCAACTCATTAGTTCAATCAAAAGCCTGATTTTACCTCTTGGTGATGACTTCATCGTCCACTCCGGACATGGACCTGATACAACTATCGGCAGAGAACGCAGAAC
This sequence comes from Pyrinomonadaceae bacterium, assembly GCA_964228775.1. Classification (GTDB taxonomy): domain Bacteria; phylum Acidobacteriota; class Blastocatellia; order Pyrinomonadales; family Pyrinomonadaceae; genus CAXRBW01. The sequence goes on from CAXRBW010000148.1 coordinate 5,717, forward strand.
CAATCCTTTTTTGTCTTAGAGTGTGTGGAAATAAAAAATGGCGTCGACCTCAGACGACGCCTTGGTTGGTCTCTATGATTTAGGTTTTACGCGACCGTCACTTCATCACAGAGATATACATCTTGAATCGAATTTAATATCTCGACTCCTTCCTTCATCGGGCGCTGAAAAGCCTTTCTGCCTGAGATGAGACCCATTCCTCCACCTCGTTTGTTGATTACAGCAGTTCGGACGGCGTCCGCTTGATCTGAAGCGCCTTTCGACTCACCTCCAGAATTAATGAGCCCACATCGACCCATAAAACAGTTGGCGACCTGATATCTGACAAGATCGATTGGATTGTCTGAACAGAGTTCCGAATAGATCTTCGGGTTCGTTTTTCCATAACTGCTCTCTACGTTGAGCATGTTGTAACCGCCGTTCCTCTCAGGCAGCTTTTGCTTGATGATGTCGGCTTGGATCGTAACTCCGAGATGATTTGCCTGGCCCGTCAAATCGGCGGCAGTATGCATGTCACCCTCTTTACCTTTGAACTTCGGGTTTCTAAGGTAGCACCAAAGAACCGTTGCCATTCCAAGCTCATGTGCGTAAGCAAATGCCTCTGATACCTCGACGATCTGTCTGCCAGATTCCTCAGAACCAAAGTAGATGGTTGCTCCCACTGCAACAGCGCCCATATTGCGGGCCTGCTCGATATTTCCGAACATAATCTGATCGAACTTGTTCGGGTACGTAAGTAGTTCATTGTGATTAATCTTCACTATGAACGGGATGCGATGGGCATATTTTCTAGCAACGGAGCCCAGTACACCAAAAGTCGATGCGACTGCGTTACAGCCACCCTCAATAGCAAGACGAACAATGTTCTCGGGATCGAAATACTCTGGATTCGGAGCAAAACTAGCACCCGCAGAGTGCTCAATGCCCTGATCTACAGGGAGAATTGAGAGGTATCCGGTTCCTGAGAGGCGACCCGTCCCGAAAAGCGCGTTCAGTGACCTCAAAACGGCTGGTGAACGGTCGGAATCAACCCAAACATCATCAACGAAACTAGCTGATGGAAGATGTAGGTGTTCTTTTGCAATCTTTGGAGAAGAATACCTGAGGAGGGGCTCACCTTCAGCACCGAGAATCTGCTGAATCTTTCCGTAATCTAAGGCCATTGTTTGTCTCCTGAAACTGCGTGAATTATATCACAATGGACTGAACGTTCGTTCTACAGTTTTACAAACAAAATAGTTTGTTGTTTCCTACAACTAATTCAATATCAGTCCGCGATAGATCATTTGATGGAAGAATTGAAAACAATTTGTGGAGTTGCCTTCGGTGGTGCGCTTGGTGCGGTCGTTAGATTTGCAGTCAGCGCGGCAGTCACTGAAAGACTTGTGGGCGGCTTTCCGTATGGGACTTTTGTGATCAATGTCACTGGTGCGTTCCTTGCGGGGTGCTTAGTGGTGATGGCAAGCGAAAGGGTTTTGGTGTCGGATTTGCTAAAGACTTCCTTAATGGTTGGATTTCTTGGGGCATACACAACATTCTCAGCATTTGAAATGGAGAATTTGAATCTCTTGCGGGCAGGAAATTATGTGACAGCGATTAGCTACACCGTGTTCAGTGTGATAGGTGGGTTGGCTGCAGTTTATCTCGGATCTGAATTGGGTAGGAGATTGTAGTCAGCATTGAAGAAGTTGTGGTATTTAGCCAAAAACAAGATTTATTAAATTTCTTGTCTCTGTATGTTGGCGTTGTGTATACTTTCCAATTCCTGGCGCATTCGTCTAGTGGTTAGGACGCAGGATTCTCATTCCTGAAACAGGGGTTCAATTCCCCTATGCGCTACCAATATCAAAAAGCCGCCCCTACTGGCGGCTTTTCATTTAAAAGTTACGTAGTTGGTATCAACCGCTTGCGGGCATTCCTGACAAGTTCCACCACCTCTTTTACGTCGTTTCCTGCGGCGGTTATGTGTCCCATTTTCCGTTTGGGTCGGGGGTTGGTCTTTCCGTATAAATGCAACTTAATTCTTTGATCGAACAATGCCTCGGTCCATAGTGGTTCACCTGAAGCCCAAACATCGCCGAGGAGATTGGCCATTGCAACTGCAGGCGATGTGAATTCGGTAGATCCCAAGGGGAGCCCGCAGGTGGCGCGAACCTGCTGTTCAAACTGGGATGTGATTGCCGGCCCAAAGGTAAGATGTCCGGAATTGTGAGGTCGAGGTGCAATCTCATTAATAATCAAATCTTCATCAGAAGTAACGAAGAATTCGATGCACAACGTTCCCACATAATTGAATTGCTCAGCCAGTGTTCTCGCTATCTCCGTAGCTTCGGAATAACACCTCTCACTAACTGCGGCTGGAACAAAAGAGACGTCGAGGATGTGGTGTAGGTGTGAGTTTTCAATCACACCATAATGCGCAAATTCTCCTTTGTTTGAACGAGCGCATACAACTGATACTTCTTTTTCGAAATCAATGAATCCCTCAAGGACCGCTTCCGAGTCACCGATGCCTGCAAGTGCTTCCTCCGCGTCGGATGGTGAGTTTATCTTGGACTGCCCTTTACCGTCGTAACCGAACCCTGCTGTTTTGAGTATCGATGGACAGCCCAACTCCGAAACAGCTTCGCGGAGTTCTTCTATCGATCTGACATGTCTGAAAGGTGCGACGGGATAACCGTTGGAAGAAAGAAACTGTTTTTCCCGAAGCCTGTTTTGAGTGGTATGTAAGACTGAGCCGTTCGGATGTACCTCGCAGAATTTGCCGGCTGTTTCGATGGTTGACGAAGGAACGTTTTCAAATTCAAATGTCACTACATCGACCGATTTAGCAAACGTCTCCACTTTTTCTAGATCCACGTAATCGCCTGAGGTTTCAACGTCAGCAACTTGCCCTGTCGGGGTGTCAGTGTCAGGTGAAAATGTGTGGACACGGTAACCCATCTTTCTCGCTTCGATGGCGAACATACGTCCAAGCTGTCCGCTACCGAAGACTCCGATGGTACTACCTGGGTGAATGACCTTCATTGAAAGATTATCTCGATTGACGAGGAAAGAGTCGAAGGGTTCAGTCCCCATCAGGCAGTTTCATTTCAAGAACAGTGTTTGTTTGATTTGAGCGAAACGCACGGAGTTTTGCCTTCAAATCAGGTTGGGAATTCGCAAGAATTGCAATCGCGAGTAGTGCTGCATTTTTAGCGCCTGCCTCCCCAATCGCCAATGTTCCTACAGGTATTCCGCCGGGCATCTGTGCAATAGAGAGCAGAGAATCCATTCCATCTAGTGCCGAGGTCCTGACAGGCACTCCAAGAACGGGAAGGATTGTCTGCGATGCACACATTCCAGGGAGATGCGCCGCGCCACCTGCACCAGCGATTATTACTTGGATCCCACGAGTATCCGCTGTTTTTGCGAATTCGAAAAGAAGATCGGGGGTTCTGTGGGCTGAGACGATTTCACACTCGTGCGGTACACCAAAATCTTCAAGCACCTTGGCGGCATGCTCCATAGTCTCCCAATCCGACTTGGATCCCATGATGATTGCAACCTGTGGACTATTATTCTGACTCATGGATTTTTGTATCTTACAGCATTTTTCATAGATGCTTCTTTATGAAATCAGTCATCATCGAATACATATGTTTTTGTTGAAACGGATTCGTCACTCCATGTCTTTGAGTCGGGTATGCCATGAAATCGAATTGCTTGCCTGCTTTTTGGAGTTCGAATATAAGTTTTGTTGAATTCTGCATATGGACATTGTCGTCCATCATTCCGTGAATGATCAGAAGTCGTCCGTGCAAATTTTTTGCAGAGCCGATGACCGAGCCCTTGGTATAGCCCTCGGGATTGTTTTGCGGCGTCATCATGTAGCGCTCGGTATAGATTGAATCGTAGAGTGCCCAATCACCGACAAGACCCCCGGCAATGCCCATCTTCAATGTCTTCGAATGGGTCATAAAATAGCTGGTCATATAGCCTCCGTAACTCCAGCCCCACATGCCGAGACGTTCACCGTCGACATAAGGAAGTGATTTTAGATAGTTGAATCCGTCCTCAAGATCTTGGGTCTCAGTCTGACCCATCCTTCGGTAAACCTCCCATGCGGACTCAACTCCTTTACCACTTGCGGTTCGGTTGTCGCAGATCCATATAATGTAACCCTGTTGGGCAAGCATCTGATGCCACATCATGCGACTTCCACCCCACTGATTTCTGACCTGTGGTGCATAGGGGCCGGAATAGGTATAGGCAAAGACAGGATATTTTTTGTTGGGATCGAAATCGGGCGGCTTTATCATCATCGCCTCCATTTCAAAGCCGTCTCTTGTCTTCACCTTAAGAAATTCAGGTTTTGAAATTCGATATTCAGCAAGAATTGGATTGGGATTTATATCTAAATCTCGTTCTAGCTCGCCACTTGATTTGATGAGTCTCGCTTGAGGAGCCGTGGTTGCATCACTCCATATATCGATGAAATGAGTGAAGCTGCTGTTGAAAATCGCTCTATGGGTTCCTGCTGTTTTTGTCAGCTGTTCCAAATTGGAACCGTCGAGATTGATACGATAAACATGGGAATCAATCCAATTTCCTGCCTGACCTGAAGCGGTAAAATAGGCGAAATTGGATTTTGCATCGACGCCGAAGAAGGCCGTGACATCCCACTTACCGCGGGTAATCTGTCTGATTAGTTTTCCTTCTTTTGAATAAAGGTAAAGATGCTTGAATCCGTCTCTGGCTGACTGAAAGATAAAGCTTCCATCAGAGAGATATTCAGGGTTATCAATAGCCTCAACCCAGGCGCGCGATCTTTCCTCTAAGAGACGGGTCACATTTCCCTTTTGGATATCTGCGGAATTCAGATGGAGATATGTCTGCTCCCTGTCTTGGGCTTGAAATACAACAGCGGAAGAATCGGGGGTCCAGGTGACTCTGGTGATTAATGTTTCCTCGGGCCTATATGACGACAGGTCAACAAATTTAACAACGTCGCCGATTCTGGCGATAACTCCAGGAATTCTTCCGCCAACTTTTGGAATGCGCCTTATATTGGGTATTGCTGCATCCTTTTCTACTTCAGCGATTCCGAGCTTAACCAATGGATTAGGGTCACCTGATTGCGGGTAGTCGGTATTTTCAATTAGCTGATTGGTGACTGTGTCATCTGCAATCACAAATTTCGGGACACGACTCTCATCGATGCGGAGGAAACTGATAAAACGTGAGTCTGGTGACCACCAATATCCTCTTTTGTTTCCGCGTCCGTAAACCTCTTCTTCATATATCCAATCAAGATATCCATTAAGGATTGTTTCACTACCATCTCGGGTTAGCTGTCTCTCTTTGGCGGTTGAGATTTCTACTACGTAGAGATTGTTGTCACGAACAAAACTTATCCAGCGTCCATCCGGAGAAAAGGCTGGTTCCAATTCTTCTTTGTCGCTTTTTGTAAGCCGCTTTACAGATCCATCACTTATTACGTAAACAAAAATATCGTTCTCATGAGAGAAGAGAATCTTGGATTCATCCCCGTTGAAATCCTGAAACGGTGAGGTGGCTAGTCTTTGGGCCACATCTGACTGAAAACCAGCACGAATCAATCCATCTTTCATCCGCAAAGAGTCAACAAGGGGGGTCTTTTCACCTGTTATCGCATCGATTCTAACCATCGAGCCATTGATTAATTGCAGATAGCTCTTTCCATCCGACGACCATCCGCGGAGTTGGATGGGGCTTCCCGAAAATGACACCCTCATTTGGGGATCGAAAATGTCATCAATGGACAGCATTCTGTCCTGAGCCAGGATTACAGTTGAAAACAAAATTAACGTGAAGAAAACGTAAAGTGCTTTTTTCATATGTAGAATCTTTTGCAATGCGTCCCGATTATCACTGACTTAGGTAACTAAGTTCTTAGAAGTATAACTGAAACCGATTTTTCTTGGTGGTACGAGTCATGCTCGTGGATGGGACTTGTCGTATACCTCGATTAATTTTTCCATTGACACTTGTGTATAGATTTGAGTTGTAGATAAACGTGCATGACCGAGTAATTCTTGTATATCTCTTAGGTCGGCCCCTGAATCAAGAAGATGAGTTGCGAAAGAATGTCTTAAGCTGTGTGGAGAAATGTCTTTGTTGATATCCGAACAGATTCTTATGTATTTATCGATCATCCTGCCTACAGATCTTGTGGTTATTCGGGTTCCTTGATAGTTGAGGAACACTGCTTGTTCATCTCTTTCAGCTGCCGGACAGTTATTGAGAAATATGGGCCGCGTCTCATCCAAGTAATAGATCACGGCTTGAAGGGCCGCTTCGGCAAATGGCAACACTCGCTGTTTTTTTCTTTTTCCAGTTACTCGGACAAGCCGCTCCCTGAAATCGATATCCTTTAGATCAAGATTGACGAGTTCACTAACACGCATACCGGTTGCATAGAGGAATTCTAGGATTGCTCTATCACGCCTTCCGAGGTCGGAACCAAGATCGGGAGTCTCGATGAATCTGACCGCATCCTCCATTGATAGATGGGTCGGAAGTTTTCGCTCAATTCGAGGTGTTGCGACAAGTTTTGCAGGATTTTTTTCAAGGACTCCTTCTCGTAGAAGAAATTGAAAAAAAGTGCGGAGGCTCGCCAATTTTCTAGCGATTGAGGTCTTTTTCTTATTTGCTGAATGAAGTTCGGCAAGCCACTCTCGAATTGTGAGGTGATCTATCTGATCGACAGGAAGGTCTTTGCCTTTTGAAGCTTTCAGTAGAAATTCTCGGAATTGCTCAAGGTCACTCAGATAATTTCGGAGTGTGTGCTGACTTACATTACGCTCGTAGCGCAGATGCTGCAGAAACTGTTCTAATTTGTCAGTGAACATCTTGCTTACGTTCGTGATGAATCCACCTATCTAGGACCATAATAGCCGAGACGTGTTTTGACCGTTAACTCTGGGCGGTTCTTGATTCGAACACTGACCGATCTCATCTTAATGGAATTGTCATTTTCGTCGGAAGGATAAAAACCGATTACGTATTGGTCCGAGAGCTCTGTAGAGATGCGTGTGAATGCATTTATCAGTTCCTCATCATTCAAAGGTGAATGAACAGTTCCACCAGTTTGCCGGACCAACTCCTGCATTCTCCGTTCAGCAGCAAGTTGTTTCAGATTTGCGCTTCCATCTCTGGATTCGGTTCTTTTGAAGTTCTCATAGTCGGTTGTCTTTACAACAAACACCTGCACGTTCGCCGAAACAAGTGATTTCACTGCCGAGTCAAAGGTTGTGTCGCTGATGGTATCAACGCCGTCAGATACAATGACGACCACCCGGCGACCTTTGAGCGATGAGAACAGATTCGAAGCGGAGTATAGTCCGTCGAGTAACGCAGTCGCTCCAAGAGGAGAAGGAAAATTGTTGATCGCGTAAATCAAACGGTCCAAATCGTTGGTGAATTGCTGTTCAAGTTTCCATGTCGTGGAAATGCTCATCAGGGCGGCGAGGTCACGATCGCGCCTCAGTACTGTTTCAAGAAATTTCACTGCCGCAGTTTTTTCAAACTCACGCGCGATGGTCACACTGGAAGAGTTATCAAACAAAAGGAGCAGGTTGACTTGGCTCTGGGATTTCTCCACCTCTCCGATTTCGGCGTGTTTGCCGTCGATTAGCAATTCAAAATCCTCTTGCGAGAGATTGGTTACTGGGCGTCCTAACTGATCAAAGACAGAAACAGGTATCGGAACCAGGTTTGAACTGACCTTGATGACATCGGAATCTGATTTTTTAGATTGAGATTCAGTTGCCGGTGTCACTGTATCCGTCGGAAGATATTCAGGTTGGTCTCGCCTTGGGGTAGGAGTAGGCGTTGGAGTCGGGGTCTCGTACGGTTTAATCCTGCCCGATTGTGACAATGCAAAAGAACTGCTCAATAAAATTACAGCAACCGAAGCTTTCATTGATTGGATTGTCATTATATTGCGACGACCGTAGGATGCTTTTAAAGAGAAGTTTGGTTGGAAAGACCTTTGCTGTTAGAAGGCTATCATTTTGATTGCGGCAAAGATAAGGACTGATGCAAGGATTCTTCGCATTGTAAGAGTGCTCAGTCTGCGGCTACCGAGAGAGGCACCGAGGATTCCGCCTGTGACCGCCGAGGCGACCCAAAAAACTGAGTCGGTTGGAAGTGAGAGAAGATCCGTTGGTTTTGAGGCGAGGGCGGCGGCTGAGTTAACGAGGATAAACATTGCGGATATGCCGGCCGCATTCTTCATGTCGGACCAACCGAAAAGAACCAGCAGAGGAGTGAGAAAAATGCCGCCTCCCACGCCCACCATTCCTGATAACAACCCAATTGTGCCCCCAATGAACAATGCAGGAATCCATTTTGCTGCGAAGTGTTTATTTGATTCTTTTAGGTCAAAAGCTAACCTCAAGGCGGCGACCAAAAGTACTGCGCCCAATGCAAGGCGATACGTGTCAGGCGAGATTTGAATCCTCCCACCCACGAAGGCCATAGGAATCGAAAGTGCTGCGAACTTAATGAAAAGTTTTCGGTCAAAGAAACCGGCTTGATGGTATTTAAATGCCGCTATTGATGCGACGAATAAGTTAAGAAACAAGGCGCTCGGGCGACTTACAATAGATGGAACAGACAATAGACCCATCACCGCGAGATAGCCGGATGCACCGCCATGACCAACCGAAGCGTAGAGTGCCGCAACGAGAAAAATGAAAACCGGTATCAGTAGCTGGTAATCGGTCATTTTTTCAGGGACCGGAGTACGTTGATTGTGATCCAAATTCCAAAACCAAACACAACGGCAAACATCAACGAAAAGATAATTAGCTGTATCAGACCTCGGCGAGAGAAGTTTCCCTGGAAAAGATCACCAATTTGTATGAGAACAGAGAGTGTCATCTAGTTTTATTGCGTTAGTAAGATTCAGTTGCCTTTCGAAACTCTTTGTTTAGGTTCTAGGTGTTTGAGAAATAGGTCCCATTTTAGGAGAGATTGTTCAACATGAAATGCATGACGCTCTTTCTTCTTGCGATATTTCCTTCTGTCTTCCTCGGTCAACGGTTCAAGAATACCAAATGTGATGTTGACGGGTTGGAAGTTCTTCGTCTCAACACTCGACACATATCTGACTAGCGATCCAATTGCTGAGGAAGGTGGTGCAGAGATTGGTGGACTGTCCGTTTGAAGCAAAGCGGCATTTATACCCGCAAGCCATCCGGTTCCTACTGACTCTACGTAACCTTCAACACCAGTAATCTGGCCAGCAAAGAACAACTTAGGATTTTCACGAGTCTGTAAAGTGGGTAGAAGAATCTTTGGTGAGTTAATAAAGGTATTCCGATGGATTTGTCCGAACTGTAAGAATTCTGCATTCTGAAGTCCTGGAATCATCCGTAAAACCCGACTTTGCTCACCATATTTCAGGTGATTCTGGAAACCAACCAAACTAAAGGCGTCCGCCATTAGATTCTCCTGTCTCAACTGAACAGCGGCGTAAGGTTCGACTCCCGTTGCGGGTAAAGGCAGTCCCTTTGGTTTCATACAGCCGAACCTGAGAGTGTCTATGCCGCGGCGGGCCAATTCTTCTATTGGAAGACAAGCTTCGAACCAGTGAGTTTCTTCAAATCTTTTTAATGGAACGGATATTGCACCAATGAGGGCCTCATAAAACGCTATGTATTCGTCTTTGGTGAACGGACAGTTGATGTAGTCATCTCCACCCTTTCCATATCTAGCAGCCTTGAAGGCGACACTCATATCAATCGAATCAGCAGCGACGATTGGGGCGATTGCATCATAAAAATAAAGTTGATTGTCACCCGTGATCTTCATTATTGAGGATGTGAGACTCTCTGAAGTTAGTGGTCCAGTACAAACAATAGTTATTTCGTCGTGATTTATTTCTCCGACCTCTTCTCTAATCAGGTCAATCAACGGATGCTCTTCGATCTTTTCAGTTATATATTCCGAGAATTTCTGTCTGTCGACGGCAAGCGCGGTCCCAGCAGGAACTTTTGTGGCGTGGGCCGCCTCTAGAACCAAAGAGCCACCTCGACGAAGCTCTTCTTTAAGTAAAAACGGTGCAGTACCGGGCTCGTCTGTCTTTAAGGAATTTGAACAGACTATTTCGGCGAGATCTGAAGTTCTATGAGCGGGTGTTTGTACTACTGGACGCATCTCGAATAGCCTGGTTCGCACACCCATCCGAGCCGCCTGCCAAGCTGCCTCGACTCCAGCCAAACCCCCGCCGATTATGTTCACTGTCTTCATCGCTTAAAGGCGAATTATATAGTTCGGCGGAGCAGAAGCCGCAACCTATAAAATGAAAAGAAAAAAGGCTCCGAAAGGAGCCGGCAATTGTTGGTTAATGCCCTATTTACTTATTAACGAAATCTACTATGGCCTGCGTTGCTTGTTCGACAATCGGTGAAATAATGTCCTCACCTTCGGATTTCGCTTTGGATTTAAACTGCCGTGTCAGTGCAGCGGACCCGTCAGTCTTTTTAAGGTTAACGTCGAGTGTCAACTCATCCTTGGCTTTGATACTCGCGGCCGCATCGGCTGCCGTCCAAATCGTTACACGAGCAGTTTCGGCGGCGACCTGACCTGCGACGCTTCCGCCGTATGGAACAGCACCTCCTAGAACATTACCGATACTCCTCAAGCCTCCGAATCCGCCTCCACCTCTCTTATGTGAAACCTGAGCAAACAAAACGAAGTCGCAGTTTGAGTTTTTTGCTTCTTGCTCGATTGCTGAAGATAGTTTCGCTTCAAGTAGTACGATTTCGACACCTGTGCCCTTGAAATACTCACCGAGCGAAGTTTGGATTGCGCCGGCCAACGCTTGCGCGTTCATGCCGTCGCCAACCGAGCCGGTTTTGATCCCTGAAAGACCGACTCGAATAACTCCACTTTGCTTGTCGCCGGCCTGTGACGATGTCCTCAAATCGCCGAGGTTGGTGGTCTTTTCTCCGGCATCCGTGGGCTTATCTGATGAGTCTTCATTAGAGGCATTGTTCCCGCTTGGAAGATTGGCCATATTGAAGCCACCGAACATGGTGCCTCCAGTGAACATTTCCTGCATGCTCTTTGCTACACGATAATCAGATGGTGCTTCAAAAAGCGATGCTTCGAGGGTCGCATATGAAAGATTAAGAACTTCTTTAGTGGTAGAAAAAGGTGGCTTGCCTGAGTCATCGAACATCGTCGTCTTCTCGTAAAGAGCAAAACCAGTCTTTCCAGCACCGGAGTTTTTGATTTCGTATCTGTCACGGCATCCCTCGTCAAATTCCTGTTGATTGGTGGTCGGCATTCTGAACTGGGAATCGTCGCCACAATCAAAAGCGACTTGGGCGTCGATATACCAGCCGTCCGTCTCCATCTTCATCTTTTTCTCACCATCACAAGCATCGGCAGAAGATTCCATTTGAATGGTTTGGATGATGTGCCGAGCGGTGAATCCAAACATCTGCTTCCGCTCTCCGGTGTCTCTAAGCGAAATAATGACCGTGACCGTGCCTCCTTTTCTGACAACCGTAGTAGTGGAGCCACCGTTTTGGGCATTTCTGCTAGTGGAAGATGTCACCGAGGTCGTTGGAAGGCTTTCATCCTGGGCCCATGAATTGATGATGTACATCTTGGTCGTCGGATTCAGTTGGATGGTACGCTTCAAATCACACTGCTTGATATTGATCATCTTCATACCGCCGAAATCTTGTTCGGTACGCTCGCGCTTACCCTTGATGTAGGTAGTGTTTTCCAGCGTCTGTCCACCTACCGTTTGCCGCACCTTGAGTGTGGCATCGGCAAAAGCAGAAATCGCCACAAAGACAATGCAAAATATTGATGTAATCGTTCTTGTTGGTGTGAGCATATTCATTCCTCCAAATGTCTTACACATAAGCACCTTATTTGTATGAAATCTCATTTTGAGAACTTAGAATCAGCAACGGGAGCGTTTACCTTAACGGCGATGATCTTTCTGGTCCAATAGATGTTAGGCACGGCGAACTTTATAGTCGTTGGCATTCTAACTCCACCGAAGTCTTTGTAATCGCTATAGTCTATTTGATAGACATAATTTCCGAGGGTGGTTGGCACTCCATTCATCCTCCTGACGAGGAATCCGCTTGTCACATCGAAGAAAAGATTGACGCGTTGATTGGCAACTGAAGTCGCCCTTACAACGTACACATCCTTCCCGTCTATGCGGTCTAGCCGGAGATATTCGAATTTGGTGAATAGATTTCGAAGGTCCGCACCACCGAAGAATTGGGCCTCGCGCCTAATTTCATCCATCTCATCCTGGTGGAGTGATATAGCTGAGCCACCGGAGAGTTTCCAAGCGTCGGTTCCATTGAAAATCTCCGAGATGACGATCCCCCCGTAGGTAGTTTCGGTCCGCAGTTTTCCTCCTTTTTGGAAGATTTCTTCAGACTCCGATGTTTTGTTGTCTGATTCCATACGAATCGCTTTGACTACCCTCGAGGTAATCTTACTGAAGTTACCGGCACCCACACTTGCATTGTAACTATCTAATATTGAGTCAACAGTAGGTTTGACGGCTGGCTGTTTCGGTCTCTCGATTGCAATACTCGGAACAAGCGGAAAAACTGCCTGGGGGTGGGAGGTTCCTTTATGACAGGAATTACAATTTATCTCAGGTCGTCCGTTGAAATAGGTTTTGTTCAATTCAAAAACCATTTTTAGCATTTCCCGCGCGGTGGCCTTGTGTTCACTGTCTTCCTTTTCAAAATCGACATCGTTCGACACGTGACAGAATTTACAATCAACGCCGAGTGAAGCAGTCATTTGGTTCATGACCTTTCCCATCTGATCGGCGGGCATTGAATTAAGAACTTTGATGTTTTTGAATTCCTCACCAGCCGTCTTGACGCGGGTTTGAGTGCTCCCATTCGGAGCAAAAATCACAAATGCTGCGAACGAAAAGGAAAAAATGATTGAGATTTGAAGGAGTTTTTTCATGGTGGTCTAGCAAAACTGGAGACTCTGCATCTTAATCTTTGGATTACAAAAAGTGAATGTTGGAAAATATTAGATCCCGCTAACTTCAGAAAAAGCTAAATCAAGTGCATAAATAAGTTCGTCGACATGAGACTTGGTTGAGTTGAGCATCATGCCCGTGCGAAGGACATTTCCATAAAGGCCACCTTTCCCCACCAACACACCTTTTAACTTTGTGGACTCCATAACTTTGGCCAAGATTTGGGGGGCTGGTGTTTTGGATTTTCGATCTTGAACCAATTCAATTGCCTGCATGAGACCCATGCCGCGGACGTCACCGATGGTGGGATATTTTTCAGAGAGCTCAAGAAACTTGGTGTGTAGGTAGTCACCTACTATCTTTGCATTCGTCCTCAACTCTTCAGATTCAATTACATCTAGAACTGCCATCGCCGCAGATGTCGAGACGGGATTTCCGCCAAAGGTCGAGAAAGATATTCCTGGTAGTTTGTCTGCCACCGAAGCTGTTGCAATTGTCCATCCAATCGGAGCGCCGTTTGCAAGTCCTTTGGCCGAGGTCATGATGTCAGGCTCTATCCCCCAATGTTCGATTCCGAACCATTTCTCACCAGTTCTGCCCCAAGCGGTTTGAACTTCATCAGAAATAAAGAGACCGCCATGTTCCTTGACGATCTTATGAACCCTTTCAAAATAACCTGCTGGCGGGACAATAAAACCGCCAGCACCGAGTATAGGTTCGGCCATGAAGGCGGCGATTTCTCCTGTCGTTGGTGTTTCAATTATTTCTTTGACATCATCGGCGCATGCCAAATCACAAGATGGATATTCAAGTTTGAAGGGACAGCGATAACAATATGGTGCAGGAGCATGAGTGAAGCCTGCGACCTGTGAAGGTATTGGTTTCCAGGTGCTCTGGCCAACAGCTGAAAGCACGGAAGCCCCGCGGCCACTATAGCTATGGCGGAGAACAATTACTTCCTGTCGTCCCGTGGCTAATTTTGCTGCCAATAAGGCCGTTTCATTCGCCTCAGTACCACTGTTGGTAAAAAATGTCTTTTTCAGTTTTCCAGGGGTGATTGAAGCAAGTCGCTCGGCGAGGTCCGCCTGGGACTGGCTGACATAAAGTGTGGAGGTGTGACTGATTCTATCCAATTGTCCAATAATTGCATTCTTTACATTTGGATTCTGATGTCCGACGCTCACCGTTAGGACACCGCCGAAACAATCCAGATATTTTCTACCTTCGGCGTCCCATACATAACTACCTTCACCTTTCTCAATTGAAAGTGGTTCCAAGTAGTAGGTGGCGACTGCCGGGAAAAGGAACTCGCGATGTTTTTCAACCGCGGACGCAACGGATAACTTCTCAATCTTGGATTCAGACATGGCACGATTCTATGGATTCTAGTGGTACCAATTCAACAAAAGACATCGACAATTTTCATTCAGTTAGATCTCAATAAATGATTTTTCCTGTTGAGATCATTGAGAAAAATCTGAGGTGGCCTAAATATTTGCTCTTTGAACACTGAATTTGCTATAAAAATCATTCGTTTACACTGCAAAATCCGCACTGTATTCATGTATAAACGCCACCTTAGCTCAGTTGGTAGAGCATTCGATTCGTAATCGAAAGGTCGTCGGTTCAAATCCGACAGGTGGCTCCATAATTGATCTAAGACCTCGAGAGAGGTCTTTTCTGTTTTTTAAGGGGTATGAATTGTTGTACGTTGGAGAATTGGAGTTCTAATTCAAAGGATGATTTCAAACCTGCAAATTCTCCGAGCCTTGGCGGCGATCAATGTGGTCTTCTTCCATGTTCTCGTATGGGGGAAAAATTGGTATGGAATCGACGCCCCTTATCTAGGATACATGCGTGGTTGGGGTGAAAGCGGCGTTGATGTATTTTTTGTAATGTCAGGATTTCTGCTGGTTTATAGCCAAGCGCGAAACCCAAGAGGTGTTTGGGACTTTGGTGTGAATCGCATTTTGAGAATTGTTCCGCTTTATTGGATTCTGACGATTCTCTTTGCGGTGATAGACATCTCCTCGCCTGGAATCTTGACCTCTGCGCCAACTACACCGGAATTTTTACTCTCCTCTCTCGGCTTCTTGTCACGGATGACAGGTCATGCTTATCCATTGATGATTGTCGGTTGGACCTTGGATTTCGAGATGTTCTTTTATCTCATAATCGCGCTTGGAATATTAGTATTTGGACACGGAAAAACCTACACAGTTACGGCGGCGATTTTTCTGCTTTTTGTAACGATGAATTGGGCTGACGCGTTGATAATCGAATTCCTTTTCGGAGTTTTGATTGGACTTCTCTATGTTAGAGACTCCAATGGAAAACTTGCTCGGACACTTTTGGCACTCGGAGTCGTCCTGTTGTTTGCGAGCATCCACATAAGTGACGAGCAGTGGAATTCATGGCGATTGATTGGCGCTGAGTATGGTCTTGAGGCAAGTAAGAATGATTTGAGGCTCGTCATTTGGGGAGTTCCATCGGCGTTGATAGTTTATGGAGTAGTTAATCTTAAACAAATAAAAACTCCAGTACTTCTTTTCCTCGGAAACTGCTCATACAGCATCTTTCTTGTGCAGGCTATTTTTCTCCCACTTGCTCTAAGACTTTTCTTGCCATATACGGAGAGTCTTAATGTGGACATCGGATCTCTTCTTATAGTGATTTTCACGATTGGAGTTGGCGTGGCAACCCATTACCTTATGGAGCGCCCGTTGGCGCTAATGGCAAAGCAACTTCAATCAATCATTTCAAAACAGCCCGTATGAATCCTGAATATTTTCAGGTTCGCTTCTCTTCTCCATTGACTGTCTCTGTTTGGCCGGCATCGTTTGCAATCATCACAGCATGGCCAACAACGGGCGAAGTCTGGCAGCCGAGTAGGATTGGAGAGGCGGATAGAAAACTGGTTGCCAGGCTTGAATCTGAATCTGGATGGGTTGTTCCTTTGACCGGTTATTCACCGGCGACAGGTCATTCCGAACCTGGATGGGGCGCAGAAATTGAATTTGAAAAGGCCTGTGATATTGGACAAGAGTGGTTACAGGACGCTGTCTATTTCGTGCAAGACGAGATCTTATTTGTGAGTTTCTGCGACCACAGAAGAAAACCTTTCCAAGTTGGGAACTTCTTTGAGAGGCTCGATTCTCACGATGTTGTCACTGCTTCGTTGAAATAAAAATCGCTTGGTCACCGATTCCCTCGGAATTAACACGGCGTGCTTCTTCTGAAAACATTTTTAATTCCGATTCGGTAAAGTTGCTTCGTTGTGATTCAAAACTTGCTTGTCCTTCTAGCAGTGCGACATCCCTTTGGTAAAGCTCGCTTCCCCAAAACTGAAAATCAAAAGAATCAAATTTCACCGTTTCCATTTCAAGGCCCGCCGATGAAATCAAAATACCAATGCTTTTCAAAGAGTGGAGATAGAAA
Source organism: Pyrinomonadaceae bacterium (assembly GCA_964228775.1). Classification (GTDB taxonomy): domain Bacteria; phylum Acidobacteriota; class Blastocatellia; order Pyrinomonadales; family Pyrinomonadaceae; genus CAXRBW01. The sequence continues at coordinate 22,167 of CAXRBW010000148.1, forward strand.
TGTCGGGGAGCGTCTAGTTGAACCCAATCCCGACCGTACTTTTGATAGGCAAAAGACGAGGATAGTGGAATTCTGATAACCAATTTGCCACCTTTGACGAGCAATTCCGAAGCGCTCTTGATGACTTCGCTTTGTCGCGGCATGTGTTCAAAGGAATGATTGAAGAAGATTGAGTCATATTCACCAGCATGTTCGAAAATACTTTGTTTTCTTATTACAAGATGGTCGTCGACTATTTGATCTTCAGAAATAAATGGATCAATGCCCGTTAGGTTTTTGAAGCCTGCGTTTCTGAGTTGCCTTAAAAATCCGCCGCCACCCGAACCGACATCTAATATCCTAAGATTCTTATTTCGCAGCGCCGAAGAAACGTTGCGGATTTCCTCTTTACTCTTAACCCAGTACAGAAGTCGCCCGACAACCCCTTTACCTGTAGCGGCAAACATATCCCTTTGACCGACAAGGAACCTTAGCAATGGACTATCTGATGGTATGGTGTTAGCAAGCGAATAGTAATCAGAAGGGTAGTGCTTGTCGATCGATTCCGGATACAAATCTATCTGAAGACATTCACAGAAATCACAACGGAAATAGTCGAATGTTTCGCGGGAGCCGAACATCATTTCGCGAGCAGTGATAATTCCGAAATCGCCTGAAGAGTTACAAATACGACAAGTTTTCATAGCTTGCTATTCAAGATCTGAAATAGCCTTTTTGATTTTCTCAATCAGCCTGTTCCCGTCGGCAAGGCTGAACGGTGATTTCCAATCGTCAGATGCTCTAAGCTCGAGACCTTCCTCAATTTGCACGGATTTCCAACCTGTTGGTGTTTCTATTGATCGTTCTTCGACATTCTTTGTTTCAGCTATCTTCGTAAGCTCAGAAGAGGTCGTTGAGAGATTAACGTCATTCCTATATGACGCGTAGTCCTCAATCTCATCGGCACTTTCGAAATCCGGCAGCGGGCGAGAAATAAACGTTTCGAGTGGTATGACGTGGGGTCCCTTAAATGTTTTCTTAATTTGTCTTATCGAGAACCCAACTGACTGCAATTTCTTAACAGCTACCGCAGTCAATACATGTTGGTGATTGAAAACTGCCTGGACACCCTCTTTTGAGATGGCGGGTGGCAGTAATCCTTCGGTCAAATAAAATCTTAGAGAACGTTCATTGAGAGACTCATTCACATTACCCCGACCCTGGCCGATGCGAACCTTGGCAATCTCCGTGTTAACCGCTTCAACTAGATTCTTAACGCCCAATATCTTGTTTCTATTACTCGAACTCATACTGGGCAGTAGAATACTGTCATTTTATGAAATGTCAATAAAATAGGCATTGTTATTCTGTCAGTGAAGTACTGTTACTTCTTTTTGCACTCGGCGGCTAGGCTTGGGCCGAGCTGAATCGAATAGATCTGATGGTCCGGATTTGGACTGTCGGTAAATGAAATGATGGCTCGTTTCATGGACCATGAACTGCTCGACGAGGAGACGGGTCAGGTTCTAATCGGAACGGTTTCATGGTGCTCTTGTCGAAATACTCTGTTCGGTTTTCGCGGTGGTCTTGCTGATGCTAGCAACTTATTATTCAAGTCGTGATGATGTTCGTACTTCTCAGCGAATCCGGACTCAACTAGCCATTGAAATCAGAGTATGAATTTGGCCGGTAAATCTGCTATTGTTGGCAGACGAAAAAGTAGTTGTCCGCATTCTACTTGCTCAAAATCTTAATCGTTTAGTTTGTCTCTGAACGAGAAGTTTACGGGTGTGATTGGAAAAATCATTCACGTATGAAGAGACAGTCCGAAACATTCAAATCAACCGCTGCGATTCTGCGCAATGCAGAGCGTGTTTTCGTACTCACTGGTGCGGGGGTTTCTGCTGAGTCCGGGGTTCCTACATTCAAAGGAGGCGGACAATCGCAGACTTGGCAGGGTAGGTCGTTTTCATCACTTTCCTCAGTAACCCTAATCGAAGAAGATCTTCCACTTGTGTGGGAATGGTTCGATTACAGGCTTAATCTGATCAGCCAATGTAACCCGAATGCGGCGCATGAGGTGCTCGCCAAAGCCTCCAAATACTCAAGATACAAAAGCTTTTCACTTGTAACTCAAAACATCGATGGTCTTCATGAGTCCGCCGGCTCCGAAGGAGTCGTGGAACTACATGGGAGTATCTGGAGGGCGAGATGTCTAGGCTGTGGTGCGATTGAGCCTATCTCAGAGATTCCGAAGGAGGATCGGCCGCCTGTCTGCGGTGGGTGTGGGGATTCGATGAGGCCTGATGTAGTGCTCTTCGGGGAAACATTGTCTAGTGCTTCTTATGGACTCGCACATGCGTACGCTGCTGCATGTGATGTCTGCTTGGTAATTGGAACTTCTGCACTAGTGTATCCGGCGGCGGCGTTGCCGCAGGCGGCTCGGCGAAATGGGGCAAAAATAATCGAGATAAATCCCGAAGAAACTGCGGTCAGTAAATACGCTGATATTTCAATAAGACGGGCGGTAGCAGAGGTTCTCCCTCAATTATTCAGTTTTATCGAAGAGGGAGAGGTTGATTCCGAGGCACTCGAAGAACCACCAGAGATAAAGGAAGCAATAAAGGCCTATCTCGAGGAAAAAGGTGGCGAGGAGCTTACAGAAGAGGAGTTTGATCTATCACCAATACTTGACGATCGGTTCAGGGAAAATAGGAAGAGACTTGTATCGTTCGCTTTTGAAGGTGGAGGCGCAGAATTATACCGCTTCACGACAGATAGGGGCGATACCTTCTTATTCGTTTCAGGGGGTAGTGTCGATACAAATAATGAAACGAACGAAGAGTGGCTTTGGTGGGGACCTGTCGTTGTCGATTCTGTAAAAGACGGTATTACGAGAATCGCAGGGGAAGATTTGATTTTTCATATCGCGCGGGCGTTCGTACATCCAGACTGCATCGACGATGTAACGGAATATGTGCAAAAGGTGTTTTCTGATCTTTCGGAAGCTTCTCTCCGTAAGTTAGCGCTGTTCAAAAAGCCGACCACTGTCGAGGAATGGTTATCTAAAGCAAATCATGATGAAGCCCTGTTCAATTCAACTGAAGAAGAAGCCTTGGAACAAACTGTGGGTGAATCGCAGGAAGAGCTTCATCAGTCGATGCAATCAGATGTGGCTGCGGAGCAAAAACCGTCAGAGCGAGCCATTTATTCCAATCGAGCTAACAGACACTTTCTCCTGTTTTGGCGCAGCACCACCTTAATCGCCCATGAGAGATCTAAATCACTCTTGGATCTGATTTCAAGCAATCAAATTTCAGAAGTCAATAACGGTGACACCCTCTGGGTCGTAACTGTGATTGATGGCGAACTTGTACTGTGCGGAAGAATGGTTGTGGGCGAGGTTCTTGATCGTCACGGAGCAAGTGAGAGATTCGGTGACAAAGATTTATGGAAGTCAGATTGGTTTGCAGTAGCAAAAGAATCTACTCCTTGCGAGAGGCTCCGCCGAATACATCTCGGAGAAAGCGCATTCGATCTTAGATTTAATGATGAGTTTGAAGACAGATTTGTCGCAGCAGATGGGCGGATATCGAGAAGCCAGACGAGGCAGATGCGCGAACTTACGGATGGGACGGTTGAACTGCTAGAAGAAGTTTGGAAGGAGGGAGATCTGACAGAGGTTTCAGATGAAGAGATAGAGATACTTGTCAGAAATCTAGATTCTAGTTCGCCTCCGATGGTTGATAGCGCCGAAACGAATGGAAAACTGTTTGGAAAGTTTGAAGGGTGCCTTCTAGGTGGTGCTGTAGGAGATGCACTTGGAGCGGGAGTGGAATTTTCCTCGTTTGAAAACATTTTGGAACTATACGGAGAAGATGGTGTGACTGACTATGTGCCGTGTTTTGGAAGTCTCGGCGCAGTCACCGATGAAACTCAATTATCACTTTTCACAGCCGAGGGTTTACTGAGGGCCGAAGTTCGTAGGAAAGAAAAGGGTATTTGTTATCCTGCTGCGATTGTCTACAACTCATATCTTAGGTGGTTACGAACACAAGGGGTGGAACTCGAAGGAGATGAGTTGAGAGAGCAGGTTTATGAATCTCCGAGCTGGCTAGGGGACATATCGGCGATGAATTCAAAGCGGGCGCCCGGCAGTACCTGTTTGAGTGAACTCGCCTCAGGTGTAATGGGAACAACTGCAGAGCCATTGAATTCAAGCAAAGAAAGTGGGGGTTTGATGAGAACTGCGGTGGTTGGTCTCATAACAAACGAACCTTTTGAACTAGCCGCGGAAATTGCCGCAATAACCCATGGGCATCCCAGCGCCTTTCTAAGCGCGGCGGTAGTTGCAGAAATTATTCGTAAGCTTTTATCGGGAAACTCATTGATTGATTCAATTGAGCACACTCTTTACGAGGAACTGCCGAATCATGAAGGATATGAAGAAATCCTTTCGGTATGCCACAGGGCGCTTAGTCTTGCCAAAATGCAGACTCGAGATATTGGAACAGGTACAAATGACGTTTCAACACTCGAATTGGAGTTAAGAGAATTGAAAGACCTCGAAATACCCTCCCATAGGTCGGTTGAATGGATTGGTAAAGGTTGGGTAGCGGAAGAAACCTTGGCGATTGCGCTCTATTGTTCAGTGGTCTACTCCAACGACTTCAGAAACGGATTAGAACTTTCCATCAACCACTCAGGCAACAGCAATGGAGTTGGTGCATTGACTGGAAATATTTTAGGTACTTGGTTAGGCATTGAATCAGTTCCCGATACTTGGCTGCAACGCTTGGAGTTGAAGGATGTTATTCATACCGTTTCGCGCGATCTGTATTCCTCGTTCATCGAAGAAACTGGATGGGAAGATAGATATCCGGGACATTAAACTGGACCAAACGGAGTATTAACACACGGTTCTGAAAATGAGGAGTGACAAAATGTGGCGTGTTGTATGGTTTCCTTGTCAAAAAGAAGTCAGAGACGCCTATGGAGTTCCTGATTACACAGGTCCAATTCCGTACTTTCTCAGTGGAGAAACATTGGAGTTATTTGAACAAGAAAAGAAGATTTTTCTTACTCAGGACATGTTGATTTACGGTATTTTAGCCATATTTGAAGACGCTTTAACCGGAACACCGGACAAATTTCCAGAGGTTGATCCTGTGAGTTTGGCTAGAATTGCTTTCAAATACACACACGGTTTTGAATACTCAAGCATTGCAGATCTTGCTTTGATTACTTCAGGGGCTGCATTAAAGAATTTTGGGACAGAACTCAGTGGTCGGATTCTCAGATCTGGTCTACACCTCACTAAAATCCCATATTTTGAGTAGGAGTTTGAAATACCATTTGGCGATTCGGAATCAAGGCCGAAGTATATTAATAATAAATACTCGCAGATCAATCTGAAGTGGGAGCAGATTGAGACGCTCTTTTAAATGAAATCCTCATCAAATAACGGCGAGGGGGCTTTTGCCCTTCTGCTTAGCACTCTTTCCTCTGACAACGAGACTGCTCACGCTCTTTACGAAGAGTTAAGAAGGAGTCTTATTCGCTACTTTTCATTTCGCGGTTTGCATGACTCTGATCTCGTCGCAGACGAAGTGATTGATCGCGTGGTTGTAAAATTCAGTGATGGTGCCGTCATTGATAATGTGCAGCGATACAGTTTTGGGGTCGCGCGGTTAATCTTGCTGGAGAAATTCCGAAAGCAAAGACTTGAGCGGGAAGGACTTGTAGAGCTGGGTAAAACTAATGGTTCTAATGTTGATTCCGATGAATTGCTCGAATCATTACGTCAATGCATGACTGAACTCACTGAAAATGAACAGGCACTTCTTATGAACTATTACAGTTCCAGGTCAAAGGATTTAGAAAAGAGGGAGCAATTAGCGAGAGAGCATGGAACTACGATAAACGGGCTCCGACTGAAGGTTTTTCGGCTTAAAAAGCGACTTGAGGGATGCGTCAATAAAAAGCGTATTAATTAATGAAATTTTCCACATTTTTTAACATAAGAAGATAGACGGAAATGGTTTGTTGTGGAATATAACGAAATCAGACAATACCTGCTCAGCCCAATCCCGGAAGAAGATAATGTTGGGATGTTAATAGCAGTTGATGACAGCGCATTCGCGTTGGCGGAGCAGGTTGAGAATGATCTTATTGATGACTACCTACTAGATAACCTTTCCGATACAGATAGATATGCTTTTGAGACTAATTACCTCACAAACGAAAAAGCCATTCACAAACTCCAACTTGCTCGGGCCATAGCAACACTGTCGGTTGAGTTACTTGATGAAAAAAATGATGAAAAAGGTGTGACATCAAAGACTCGTTTACTCGTTCTTGGTGTTGCTGCTGGCTTAGTGGTAATCGTCGTCTCTGGGTTCTCCTTATTCCAAATAGATTGGCGTCAGTATCGAGAATCTTCAGTCATGCCTGAACCGTCAAAAGAGCAAATCAAAGATGAACCCAAGTTGGATAGAGAGATCAAAAGCAGTGAATCTTTCAATTTGGAAGATGAGATACCGAAGGCACTTGGGACAACAGTGATACTGAGGCCGGGCAACCTGAGGGGCCGAGGGTATGAAAATAAAATCTCCTCCAAGAAGGCGGTCGGGCCTATTGAACTTCAATTACAATTGGCGATTCGAAGAGGTTTCAAAAGATTTCAATTAAAATTTGAAACGCCTGAGGGGGAAAAGGTGGCAATTAAAAATCGTTTCGTGAATCGGACAGTAAAAGATGTTACGTTTGTAATTCCTTCAGGGCTTGATAGAGGAACCTATTTATTATTTCTTTTTGGAAGCAATGACTCTAATGAGACGCAGATTGGTGAGTACTCATTGGTGGTTAAATGATTCGCTTCTTATATTTTCGGTATTTCCTTTCTGAAACTTTGAATTCCAAGCGCCTTGTATGACGAAAGAGGCCCAATATCGAGGCGACCTCCATCTTTCACTTTTAAGAAACTGATTCTGAGCATATCGCAGAGCTGCGGGCGGATCGAGGCCTATTTCAAAAAGACCCACATAGAAATGCTCCATGAAATAAGCTGTTGCGGCGTCGTCCACCTTCCATAAGGTGGACAAAACACTCTTTGCGCCCGAGTTCATAAATCCTCGTGTTATTCCTATCGTGCCTTTTCCAAGCTTGTCATCGTCACCAATTGTCTGGCAGCCACTAAGAATGACGAGATCTGATTCAATCTTGAGGTCATAAAGATCAATACTCCGAAGCAGTCCGTCGATAGCGGTCCCGTTGCTGTCGTAAAGACTTAGGATTAATCCGGAAAGTTCAGGATGACTGTCATTTATAAATCCGTGCGTTGCGAAGTGAAGAATTCGGAAATGTTTGAGATTTTCTGAGAGTATCCGAGATCGAGTTGCTCTGAATGCCGTGAATAACTCCACATGTTCATTCACAATGCTAGCAATCTTTCGAGCTTCGAGCTGACTAAAGGGTAGGCGTTGTAGTGAGTTGAAGTGGAACTCTGACAAGGCGGCGGCAGTTTTAGTCGGTAGGTTTTGTTGTTTTCTATCAGGGTCTTTAAATCGGGTGTCTTCTCTGTTGTAAATTGGATCTGAAAACACTCCAACAGTGTTTTGAGATCCAGAAACTGCTGTAGACTTCCTATTCTCAAGAAGAATTAAAGTTGCGGCAGAAGGAGTTAGTACAGTGTCAAAAACTTGAGATATGAATTTTTCCTTTCCGCTCCCTCGATCGATTGGAATAGCAAGTGATGCAAATGGGGTTGATAGAAGTAAATCGTCGGGAATGATTAAGACTCTCTTATATCCCTTCAACCATAAAAATAGCGGAGCAATCAGGGCTTTCGAAACCTTTTTGTTTGCATTATTAAAAGTGGTAGGGGTGGAGGTAGAGGAACTTATTTGACGATTTAGGGATAAGACCGCTTCGGTTATAACAGCCTCTGACTCCAATGTAACAAAGTGTCTCTCGTTTTTACTGACGACGATTGCGTAGCTCGCTTCAGTACCTAAAAGATATTGGACCGCCACCGTATCTGAGTCGATGTATTTTTGAAACTCTTTCAATGAGGGTGAGTATTGCGTTATCAACAATTTGTCAGAGGATGCCTTATTGGAGATGACCTCTTTTAAATTGTCATAGCGACTAAGAAGCTCAGATATCTTGAAACTGTTGCGGTCCTTTAAGGAGGGAGTGTGACGGCTTTCAATTTCCAGTTGTGCGATATCACTGAGGAGTTTATCTCGGTCCGTCCTTAGGTTCAGATCGACACTCCTTTCAAGATTTAGGCCTATATCAGAAATGATTTCTACCAGTTCGACAGCTTTTATCCTTTCCATCACCTCGAACGCTTGATCGATATAGTCGCCATTACCGGTTGTATTGAAGAGTGAGTAAAGAATGTCTATTTTCTTTTTCGAGAATTCCCGTATGGTTCCAACCGAGAATCCGGTCCGGACCGATTGCGAATACATCGTGTCCCGCATTGAATTTGTGTATGAAAGAGCTATGTCAATATTTTCGAGAGCGGCTTTGAAGTTGGAGGACTTAAATTCCAGTAGTGCAAGATTCTTATAAATGCCTGCTTCAGCAAAGATATCTTTGTATTGGATAGCTAAACTTAGGGCTTTATTGAGTGATTCTTTAGCTAAATCAAATCTTCCGATTTGAGTATAAAGCTCCCCTAAAAATCCGTGGATTGCCAGAGTTTCCCTGGGAGAATTGTTTTCAAAATAGTGGAGTGATTTTTTTAGCAGATCCTCTGCGGCTTTGTATTCACCAACCTTGATTAGAATCTCGGCAACGGCGAATTGATATCTTGCAAGTTGCCTCGATCTACCAAGTCTTTCAATTAATTCTAAAGTCCGAAAGGCCAGTATGCGGTAGCTTTTAAAATCTCTCTTTTGTATGAAACGTTGCTCTGCACTTGTGTAGAGAGCGTTAAGGCTGTATGCCGGGTGAATCTTTTCTGAATTGGCGAGGTAGGTCTCGTATGCAGCCCTCGAGAAATAATTTAGCTTATTTGGGTCGGTGACGTAGGTATATACCGATACTGCGAAGAGTTGGAGCCACTGATATCCCTCGATGTCGGCTTTTTTTGATACTTCGAGTTCCCTATTCAATATTTCAACCGCATCCATAGGGTTACCAAGATCGTAAAGGATGCGCGCTTTTATGCTGATTGCCCTCGTTTCCATCTGACGGTCATCAGTGTCCCGTGAGATTTGGATTGAATCTGAAATTAACCTTTCGACTTCGGGGGTTTTTCCCTTTAAATAAAAAATCGGAAGAATTGTCTTTATCTGTGAGATTGCAATTCCGGCCTGGTCCCCAAGGTATTTATAGTTTTCGGTGGAACGTTTCAGATATTGCACTGCGGATTGAAGATCTTCCATCTCGTCATAAAGAAACTGACCCAACCGAAGCGCTGTCATCGCTACCCCCCGATGATTTCCAACACTGTCGAACAATTCTAAGGCGGCAAGAAAGTTAGACTTTGCTTCGGCACGGACGCTTCGTGAAGTTGATGTCTTGTAAAGCTCGAGAGATTGGTACTCAGCATCTGATAGCTTTTTAAAAGCTTTTACAGCAACACTTATTTTGCTGTCTGCCACATCAACTTCATTTCTCTCTACTTCAATCTCCCCCTTCATATTCCCAGGGCGGTCAGGTGTAAGTTCAATTACATATTGGCCTGCGCGACCTGCCTGAAACACAATCGGTAGTGTCCCATTCCAAAGGGTGGGTGATGCGATTGATATGACTTTCTGTTTTAAGGGGTCTCTGACTGAGGCGTGAAGTGAGACTCCTCGATGGGCAATGGTTAAATCCACCACTTCTCCAGCTTTTAAGAGGAGTGGAAACTCCACAATTTTCCTACTGTTTAGGATTGCGGTGAATTTATTCGAGGTGCTGTGGGGCGTTGAAAGGACTTGCGTTGCTGGAATAAGAGTTAAGGCGAAGAAAAATACAACTCTAAATGATTTCAGGCCGAACCTATTGAACAGCATGCCCGCCATTCTATTTGTAAGATTGAGTTATATGCAATTGGCGAGTGCATTGAAAACCCTCCATAGCAATAAGATGACGAGTGATTAGACTATTTAAGAAGAGCAACTGACGACGATTCTTGGCGAACCTGTGGGGGCGGGTTTGGAATATTCCTCAAATTCGGGCTGATCAGAATATGGAATTTCGAGAATCTGGGAGAGTTTTCGAACTTCGGAATAATCTCCCTCCTGTGCCTTCTCAATGGCTTTTTGGGCCAAGTGATTCCTCAAAATGAATTTCGGATTCACCCGCCGCATATTTTTTGGACGGTCAGTAGGAGCTTGATTAGACAGTCGGGCTCGGTAACGTGAGGCCCAAAAATCAAAGGCGTCGGGATCTACTAGCATTCCCTTTAATTGCCAATTATGAGGGTCTGTTACGGAATCGAAGTCACAAAGCCTTCGGAAGAAAATGGTGTAATCAGCGCCGCTTTGCTGAAGCTGGAGCAGAATCTCGGAAATCAACTCACTATCATCAGCTTGCTGATTGGTTAAGCCGAGTTTATTACCCATGATTGAGAAATATTCAGTCACAAATTTCTCTTCATAACCGTCGAGTATGGCAATCGCCTCTTCTCGTGAGATTAGAGACAAAAGGCTCTGGGCGAAGCACGATAAATTCCAAAGACCAATGTTCGGTTGCTGGTGGAAGGCATATCTGCCCGAATGATCCGAATGGTTGCAGATAAGTGAGGGTTCAAATTCTTCTAAAAATCCAAACGGACCATAATCTAATGTGAGACCTGTCACAGACATGTTGTCGGTGTTCAGTACTCCGTGTGCAAATCCGACCGCTTGCCAACGAGCAATAAGTTTTGCCGTGAGATCTACAACGGTTTCAAGAAAGGTAAGGTACCGGTCTGATCTAGAGAGAAGATTCGGAAAATGTTTTGAAATTACATGATCGGCGAGTCGCCTCAGATTTTCGTTTTGATTTCGGGAGGCAAATAATTCAAACGTACCGAATCTTATGTGGGTTGGGGCGACTCGGGTGAGAACTGCGGCGGCTTCAAGTGTCTCTCTTTGGACAGCGTCATCAGCCTCAATTACACACAAAGCTCTTGTTGTTGGTATTCCAAGATGGTGCATGGCCTCACTGCACAGAAACTCCCTTATGCAGGAACGCAGAACAGCGCGCCCATCCCCCATACGCGAGAATGGAGTTTGACCTGAACCTTTCAGTTGTATTTCAACTGTGGATTTAGAGGGTGTTTCTAGCTCCCCGAGAAGAATCGCCCTTCCATCGCCCAACTGCGGAACCCACACACCAAACTGGTGTCCCGCATAAATTGTGGCTATAGGCTCAGAGTTTTTAAATATTCGGTTTCCAGAAAAATATTCCGTGAATTCGGTCCGTTTGAATTCTAAAGGATCAAGACCAATCAAAACCGATGTATCGCTGCTTCCAACTACTAAACGCGGATTGATAATGGGTGTTGGGGGAATTTTTTCAAAGAAATCCTTACCCAGAGAATCGTAGTTGTTGGTAAAAGAAAGTTGTTCGAGTGTTTTCACTTTCTCTGATTGTAACCAAACGTCTCTGCGTGGGGAATCATAAAAATGTAAAAAGGCTACAGTGGATTGAGTGAGAAGGACTGATTTATCACTCTTTTGCTACAGCTGCGGCTTACAAGGTAAAATCTCGGCAAACTTCAATAGCTAAAGATCTCTAAAATATGGGTGGAAAATCTTGGGATGAGTGGGTAGAGGAGTATTCACTTTCTCACCAAAACAGAATTAACCAAATCACTCACAGTATAGGTATTCCGATGATCGTGATATCGCTTGTGGCAGCGGTCGTCGGTCTATTCATGAAACTGACCGTGGCATTCTATATTTCTGTCGGCCTCTTCCTGACTGGTTGGATTCTGCAATTCATAGGTCACTATTTTGAAGGTAAGCCACCTGAGTTTTTGAAGGATTACAGATTTCTCTTTGTTGGTGTCAGATGGTGGTTCAAAAAGAATCTTGGCTAGGGATATTTATCGAGCCACAACAGGCCCCAGAGATACACCACTATTGATAACGCTCTAACCAAACTTATTTCAGACTTTTTATGTCGAAGAAAAAGCCCGCTGGAATCGAAGAAAAGGCGATAAACACAATAAGAACTCTCTCTTTGGATGCCATACAAAAGGCTAATTCTGGGCACCCCGGCCTACCCCTAGGTATGGCACCTGCGGCATATGTGATTTGGACGAAATTTCTCAGACATAATCCGAAAAATCCAAAATGGTTCAACCGAGACCGCTTCCTTCTTTCTGCTGGTCATGGATCGATGTTGCTTTATAGCCTTCTCCATCTGACTGGATATGACTTATCGATGAAGGACATCAAGAGGTTCAGGCAACTCCATTCGAAGACGCCGGGACATCCAGAAAACACGGTGACACCGGGAGTTGAAATAACCACAGGACCACTCGGGCAAGGTTTTGCGAACGGGGTTGGTATGGGGATTGCGCAGGCGCACCTCGCAGCTCGGTACAATAAAAAGGGATTCAAGATTGTCGACAACTTTATTTACGCAATCGTCTCAGATGGGGACTTAATGGAAGGTGTGAGTTATGAAGCGGCGTCATTAGCCGGGCATTTGAAGCTCTCAAACCTTATATATCTTTACGATGACAACAAGATAACAATAGATGGTTCAACCGACCTCGCGTTCACTGAAGATGTAACTAAGAGATTTGAAGCTTGTGGGTGGCACGTTTCAACTGTAAAAGATGGTAATGACATTGAAGCGATAGAAAAAGCCATCGAGTCAGCAAGAAAAATAAAAGACAAACCGAAGCTAATCAGAATCAAGACTGTTATAGGCTTCGGCATGCCGAAACAAGGTACATCGAAGGCCCATTCAGATGCACCAGGGATTGATGCGGTAAAAGAAACAAAGCGTAATCTTGGGTGGCCTGAGGACAAGGAATTCTTTGTTCCCCAAGACGTGTACTCTCATTTCAAGAAATATGTCAGTAAGGCAGTTGCTGCTGAAAAAACCTGGGAGACACTTTTTGCAAAATATAAAAGCTCATATCCGATAGAAGCGAAAGAGTTTGGTCGAATGTCTGTTGGAAAGATCTCGGCGGGTTGGGAAAAAACTCTTTCAGGTTATGTGTCCCGAGAAGCAAAAGCTACGCGGGCTTATTCAGGTGAGATCATCAATGTACTTGCTGAAGTAGTTCCCCAATTAATAGGCGGGTCGGCTGATTTAACTCCTTCAAACAACACGTTCATTAAGAATTCACCGGCCATTCAGGCGGGAGAATACGAAGGCCGTAATATACATTTTGGAATTAGAGAGCACGCCATGGGTTCGCTTATGAACGGAATGGCTCTCTATGGTGGACTGATTCCTTTTGGGGGAACCTTCCAAACCTTTTCAGATTACATGCGTCCTGCAATCAGGCTTGCGGCGCTCTCGAACATACAAGCACTTTTTGTTTTCACCCATGACTCAATCGGACTCGGTGAGGACGGTCCCACGCACCAATCCGTAGAACATATAGCAGCGATGAGGGCAATACCGAACCTTGCGGTAATCAGACCTGCCGATGCTGAAGAAACTCGTGAGGCTTGGCGAGCGGCTCTGCTCCGCACAACGGGGCCAACTGCGTTCGCGTTGTCGAGGCAAAAGGTTGAGGTTCTTGATCGGAAACGGCTCTCCAAAGCAGATGGTCTACATAAGGGAGGATATGTTTTATCGGAGGCGAGAAATAGCAAAGGCAAGGAAGTGAATCCAAGGGTTGTATTGATTGCGAGTGGATCTGAAGTCGGAATTGCACTCCGGGCCAGTGAAATTCTAAATAGCAAAGGTACGCCAACACGGGTTGTCTCCATGCCGTGTTGGGAATTCTTTGACGCTCAGCCGCTCCAATACAGGAAAAAGGTTTTACCAGAGAATGTGGTGGCGAAAATAGCAATTGAGGCGGGATCGTCGCTTGGCTGGGCGAAGTATGTAGGATCGGATGGTATCGTGATGGGAGTAGATAAATTCGGTGTAAGTGCTCCTGCTGAGGAGGTCTTCGCGGAATACGGATTCACGGTCTCTAATGTGATTACCTCTGTTCAAAAGCTTTTGAAGAAACGTTGACTCCGCTCTCTATTAAAGGGGCCGATGGCCCCTTTTTTTCCTTACTTTTTAATTTTGTTAGAGACCAATAAATCTCTGTGAGCAAGTTGATTCCAGCCGCTGCGTTGATACTGCTAGACCACGAGCAGTCCTCTGTTCTGTGGGCAAAGAGACATGAAGATATTAAGTTCCTTGGGGGATTTCATGCTTTTCCAGGTGGAAAGATTGAGTCGGAAGATGCTGATATTCAAGTCGCGGGTCAAATGGGTGCTGACTTATCTACCTTCCTAGTCGGGGCGGTTCGGGAAACTTTTGAAGAAATCGGTATTTTGATTGTTAGGGGTGGTGAGAAACTGACAAAAGGTCAGTTGAGATCTTTACATGACGATCTGATTTCTAAACGAAGTTCATTCAAAGAGATTTTAGATAATTGGAGTCTCGAGATTAATTCGGATGATTTTGTTTATTGTGGGTATTGGCGCACACCGAATTTTTCACCAGTACGGTTTGAAACCCATTTCTTCATTACAAAATGTCCAAGGAAACAAAAACCGTATTCCGCGGTCGGTGAACTTATAGATGTCGAATTTATTAGACCTAAAGAGGCTTTATCAAAATGGAATGATGCCGAGGTGCTTGTATCACCCCCTGTTTTACTGACCCTGCAGACCCTCAGTACGGAGAGCGCCAAGCCGTTACAAATCGATAGTTTGGGGCGCGTTTTGATTGAGGAGGCACAATCTAAAAATGGTGAAATTCATTTTATACAAATCAACTCACATGTCGTGGTCGCACCTCTAAGGACAAAAACTCTGTCACCCGCAACACACACAAATTGCTTCATTGTCGGTGGTCTGGAATTTATAGTGATCGACGCTGCGAGTAGAGAGGTTGCCGAGCAGGAAAGGCTTATTTCATTTATCGATGGAATGATTGCTTTTGGCGGGCGATGCAAAGCAATTCTAATCTCTCACTTACACCCTGATCACCATGGAGGAGAGACAGTTGTTAAAGATCATTTTAAGCAACGACACGGAATTGATGTGCCAATTCTCGCTCACCCCAGAACCGCACAAGCATTAGAGTCAGAGGTATTGTTTGATGGCCATCTTTCGGGTGATGAAAAGCTCATTCTTAAAGATTGGTTGGGAGAGGAATTTTCTTTGGAGGTAATCCATTCTCCCGGCCATGCAAAAGGACATCTTTGTTTCTATGACCGTGGTAATGGATTTCTCATCTCATGTGACAACGTCATCAACAATGGTTCAGTAGTCATTGCTCCGCCTGAGGGGAATATGGGTGAATATATCAGGTCATTAAATCATCTAAGGGAATTGCCAGATCTCAAGTCATTGTGTGGGTCGCATGGAACTGGGGTCTTTGATGCCCGCCGAAAAATTGATGATTACCTGTTTCATCGCTCCAAAAGGGAAAGAGAGGTTCAGGAGTTATGGGGTGAGGGATTAAGAACTGCTGAAGATATAGCCTCTAAAATATATGTCGGATTGGAAGACCGATTGATGCCATTGGCAATCAAGACTGTTGGGGCCCATTTGGAATACCTTGTCGAGAAAGGCTCTATTTAAGTTTTCAAATAAAGCTGGTTATCTTAAATCAAAAAAAAGAAACTCAGAATTCTTATTAACTGATTCTATCCGAACGAGTTCTTCGGAAATTATTCCTGCTCCGTCGCCGGCTTTTAGACTCACGCCATTTATTAAAATTTGTCCAGAAATAATCTGAATCCAAGCTCTGCGGTCGGACTTCATCTGATAATCCACCTGTTTTCCCTCTTCAAGAACAGTCGCGAAGATTTGAGTGTCTTGGTTGATTTTAATCGTCTCTCGTTCATCTGAGCCCGACGCAATCAAACACATCCTGTTTAACTTCATTTCGGTGCTGACGAGTCGTTGTTCGTAATTGGGTATCAATCCGTTTTGATTCGGGGTGATCCAGATCTGCAAAAGGTGAGTTCTTTCTTCGTCGGAACTGAATTCGCTATGGGTGACTCCGGTACCGGCTGTCATCTTTTGCACTTCTTCACTCTTGATGGTTGTGCCGTTACCAAGCGAGTCTTTATGGCTCAGACTTCCGGTTATGACGTAGGTCAAGATTTCCATATCCTGATGGCTATGTGGTGGAAAACCTGATCCAGCCGCTATCAAATCTTCATTTATAACCCTGAGATCGCTGAATCCCGTGAACCTGTGATCAAAATAATTATTGAAGGAGAATGTGTAGCGGGTATCGAGCCAACCGAAGTCGTTATGGCCACGTTCCGCTGATGGACGTATATTTATCATCTTTACTGAGTATCAGATATTATAAAAAGGTTTTTCAATTTGATTCAGACTTATAGATATTTCAATAAATCTATGGAAACAAACAACTCACCTAAGTTCGACAAAAGACCCTGGGGAACATTCACCGTTATTGATGAGGGTGAAAATTATAAAGTAAAGCGAATAGAGGTTCTCGCGGGTAAGAGATTGAGTTATCAGCAGCATGCCAAGAGAGCCGAACATTGGTTTTTGGTGTGTGGCGAGGCTATGGTCACTTTAAATGGCGAGGCCTTTAAATTGGGTGCCGGAGATGCCATTGATATTCCAATCGGAGCAGCCCATCGGATCGAAAACTCAGGGGACTCTTTATTGGTTTTTGTGGAGGTTCAGCGGGGCGAGTATCTAGGGGAAGATGATATTGTTAGATTTGACGATGATTTTGGAAGGGTCGTTTAGGGCCGTAAATATTTTGAACAGTGCATTACTGTCTGGATTTAAGTGGTCATTTTTATTACCTAAATCAGAGCTATAAAAAGGTAACAGTAGTTTACTGAGAAAGTCTTGGATTGGTTATTATGACAGATAATTGTCTCTTCTGCGGAATCTCATCGGGGGTTATTCCCTCAGACAAAGTTTTTGAAGATGATCTGTGTTTCGCCTTCAATGACATCGCTCCTCAGGCACCAATTCACGTTCTGATTGTCCCTAAAAAGCATGTTGACTCCCTCGATAAACTCAATGGTTTTGCGCCGGAGATTTTAGGACATTTGATGTTGAAGACCTCCCAAATTGCCAAAGATTTGGGTGTGGGTGAAGAGGGTTATAGGGTGGTAATAAACACAAATGGAAATGGTGGGCAGACTGTCTATCATCTTCATCTTCACCTATTAGCAGGAAGACCTTTTATATTTCCGCCAGGATAGAAAACAGGATAAAGAATGAAAAGTTTATCGATTTCGTCACTACTTTTAACCATAGCTTTATTTGGCATTAGTTGCGGCGGTGACGCTGGACGGGTAGAAGGGCCCATTCAGTACTCTGATGCCGCAACTGCGTTTGCTGAGGGTGAGAAGCTCTTTGACGCCAATAAGTTTGAAATGGCCGTGAATGCGTATAGGCAGGCAGTTGCACTAGATAACCTTAATGGGGACGCTTATTTTAAATTGGGTATCTCATTAAGTCTTATCGAATCGAAAGCAAGGGAGCTTAGGAAGGAGGTAGTTACGGCAGATGGGGGAGATAAATCGATCTTACCAGTTTCAGAATCACAAAAGGCATTTGAAGGGGCTGTTGCTGCGTACAAGACGTTGCTCGAAAAATCTCCTGGGGACGCCTCAGTACAGTTCAGTCTTGGAAGGGCTTATGAAAAACTTGATCGTGATTCTGAAGCTGAAAAATGGTTTCGTGAGTCTTTGAAGCTGGATTCGGCGAATAACGATGTCCGAGTGGAGTTGGGTGATGTTCTAATGAAACTTGCCAAATACTCCGAAGCAATTTCTGTTTACTCAAAAGCAAAAGAGGCTGATCCTGAGAATTTTGATTTAGATGACAAGATAGAAGAGGCGAAGGCGGGGAGAATGAGGCAGACATTTACAGGTCCTTCACCTTCACCCTCTCCAACGCCAGGCACAATTCAATAAAGTCCTTTGGAAGTGGGTATTTGTTGTCTTTTCTTAAATTTGTGTCATGTTGACACTATTCAACCAAGACCTAGAATAAAGGGGGCTTAAAGCCCCCTTTTTATTGGAATGAAATTAAATCTAGAAGTCGAAGAGAGCCTCTTAATCGAACGAAAGATAAGGATGCATGAGGCTCGTGAAGGAATAATCGATCGACTTGCCAGAGACCTGCCTGCGAGTATCGATATCAATCGATTTTTAGATGTGATTGTCTCTGAAATCGGAAGGATGATGGAGGCAGACCGGTGCGATGTTATCGAACTTAACTCGAACCAGGAGCTGATAATCAACCATGAGTGGAGGCGCACCGACGAGGTACCTTCAAGCCTTGGAACAAAACTTCCAATTGATTTAGAAAAGCTAAGTCAGAGAATAGATATATCGTCATCGATAGCAATTTCCAACACCGCTGAAATAAAAGATCCTACCTTGAAGTTTTTCGCTAAGGCTCTTGAAACAAAGTCACTTCTTGTTATTCCAATATCAGTAAACTCCGCGCCTGTTGGGCTGCTTGGAGTTCATCAAACCTCATCAGTAAGAAATTGGGAAGATGAGGAGATTTCCTTTCTTGAATCCATTGCGAGACAAATGGCAATTGGATACCAATACACAAGGCTTTACGTGACCCAAGAGAGTGAGACGAAAAGGACTACTGCTCTTTTGGAAATCGCAAACACTCTTAATTCACATTCAGATTTCAAGGAAGTTTCCGATAGGGTTCTAGAAAAGGCTGTTGAGCTGGTGGGAGCTGATTATGGTGCTCTTGGGGTTCTAGATGGAGATAGCATTGTGTTGGCTTCATTCAAAGTCGCGCACGGGAGAACACCTGGAAAGCTTATTGAAATGATAGGTGAACATGGTAAATCGCTTCCTATAGGTAGGTTCAAGGCAATTAAAGATATTCTAGTAAGTGGGCAGTCAACCAAACTACTCGACACCCAACTCCCACTCGCAATTAGGCTCGCGTTCAACTCACAGCTGCA
>CAXRBW010000149.1:0-5971 GCA_964228775.1 Pyrinomonadaceae bacterium
ACAGGGTGATGATCCTCGAAGTGATGGGGCGCAACACGGGTTGGATAGCGCTGCATAGTGGCATCGCCGGCAGCGCCGACCTAATCATCATCCCAGAAATCCCATTCTCTTTTGATTCGATTGTGGAAAAAATCATTCAGAGAGAGAAAGCAGGATCGCGCTTCACCAACATCGTCATCGCCGAAGGCGCGCTCGAGGTCGGTAAGCGTCCGATCTATTTAGATAAAGAGGCGCGACGCCTCGGTGGCGTGGGAAGCCATCTGCGAAGACGCATCGAAGAAGAGACCGACAAGGAAGCGCGCAACGTGGTTTTGGGGCATTTGCAGCGCGGAGGGAGTCCGAATGCATTCGACAGGATGCTTGGTACGAACTTCGGTGCCTGCGCCGTGAGAGCACTTGTGAATGGTCAGGCTGGCAGGATGGTCGCGCTGAAAGCCAACGAAATCGTCACCGTTCCATTGAGCGAGGCGGTCGCCAACGTGAAAAGTGTTGACATCGACGGACAGCTTGTAAGGACCGCAAGGGACATCGGCATTTCATTTGGAGCACCGAACGAGTCACAATTGTGAAATGAATATTCAAGAAATAAAGAAGAAGCTACAGCAGGAACTCGCCGAGCTCGAAGAGGAGCTCCATTTCAAGCTTCCAAAAGAAATTCAGAAGGCCCGTGAATTTGGAGACCTGAGAGAAAATGCGGAGTACAAGGCGGCGCTCGAACGTCAGTCTATCGTCTCGGCGCGGATCATGATGGTCCGGCAGCGGCTCGGCGAGGTCGATTCGATTGATCTTTCAAAAATACCGCATGACCGCATCGCATATGGATCTGAAGTCACTCTTTATGACATCGACAAGGATGACGAAATCAAATACAGACTCGTGATGTCCGAAGAAAGCGATCCTGACAAGGGACTCATCTCGACACTTTCACCGATTGGTCAGGCGCTAATGGGAAAAGAAGAGGGTGACATGGTCAAGGTTAAAACACCGACAGGTTTGAGGAATTTTGAAATCTCAAAGGTCAAGACTATTCACGAACTGAAAGCGTAAAAAAGAATTTGATTTAGCACGGAGGACGGTCAATCAATGTTCGGAGCAAGCATCGGAAGGGGCGCAATGAGAATCATCAATGCGATGGTCCGAGGTCTTGCGTCTTCCGGAGTCCATCCGAACATTCTCACTGCCATTGGCGTCCTCATCAATGTTGGATGGGGTGTGCTATTCGGCATGGGACATTTCTTCTGGGCGGGAATTGTGCTGATTGTCGCGAACCTCTTCGACATGCTTGACGGCAATGTAGCGAGACTGACCGGACGCGTTACGAAATTCGGGAGCTTCTTGGATTCGACTCTCGATCGTCTGTCGGACATGGTCGCGATACTCGGAATCATGATTTTCTATGCGGGAAATTCTGTGTTCATTGTTGACGGGGCGATGGTAGAGACCCACTCCGTGCTCAATGTGGTGCTCGCTGGAATAGGACTCATCGGCTCGGTCATGATCAGCTACTCCACAGCACGCTCAGAAAGCCTTGGGGTCAAGGCTAACGTGGGCTTCTTTCAGCGACCCGAGCGGGTCGTGATCTTGATAATAGGAGCACTCTCGACAGATTGGACGTCTTCCGCCTGGTACGCCAATCGGATGCCGCAGGTTCTTTGGATGTTGGCGATTCTTTCGATATGGACCTTCGTACAGCGGATGTTCCATATATGGAATGAAATGGAAAAGGCTGACCGCGGAGCGACCTCATTGTGAGCGAAATGGTCGAGAGTTTGGCGGCGTGGTTCAAGGTGGCGGATATGTGGCTCATTGCGGTCTGGTTTCTAGCGTCTCTCGCGTTCACGTTAATCGTCGGCGCTCTGATAGTCGTCAACCTTCCTCAGAATTATTTCAGCTCGCGGTTTGATGGCCAGCTGTTCTCTGATTCATCCCCGTTGCTTAGACTAATTCTGATACCGCTCAAGAATCTGGTCGGTCTTGCCATGTTGATTCTCGGCATCGTGCTTTCACTTCCCGGAGTGCCGGGTCAAGGGCTGCTGACAATCCTTCTCGGGCTGATCCTTCTCGACATACCAGGTAAACGCGCCTTGGAGGCACGCATCGTCGGACGCCCTGCCATTTTGTCGGTACTCAACAAACTTCGCGCCCGCTTCGGAAAACCTCCACTGGAGGTCGACTGATCTTGTGTTCAAGAAAATCCTAATCGCCAATCGAGGTGAAATTGCCTGCCGAGTAATGCGAACATGTCGCGAGCTCGGAATCGGCACTGTCGCAGTTTTTTCAGATGCGGACTGTCATGCCCTGCATGTTCGCATGGCCGATGAGGCTTACCATATCGGACCCTCGCCCTCGTCGGAGAGCTACCTTAAAGCAGAAAAAATCATCGCGGTCGCCAAGTCTGCAAGCGCCGACGCCATCCATCCAGGCTACGGATTCCTATCTGAGAACGCTGAATTCGTCAGGGCGGTCGAGAAGGCGGGAATCGTTTTTATTGGACCAACGGCCGAGGCGATGGATTTAATGGGTGGAAAGATTTCGGCACGGAAAATCGCTGAGGAAGCCGGCGTGCCCGTCGTGCCCGGGGTGACGCGTCCGCTGGATTCGGTCGAGGACGCCATTGAGACCGCTCGGTCGATTGGCTATCCCGTCATGCTCAAGGCCTCAGCCGGAGGGGGCGGAAAGGGAATGCGCCTTGTGTCAGATGAAAGCGAATTGCGTTCAGCCGTTGCGAACGCACAGGCCGAGGCCCTTTCGTCTTTCGGTGATGCCGCTGTCTTTATAGAAAAGGCAGTCGTCCGCCCGCGCCACATAGAGATACAGGTCTTCTCGGACACGCACGGTAACCATGTCCACCTCGGTGAAAGGGAATGCTCGATACAGAGGCGACATCAGAAGGTGATTGAAGAGTGTCCATCGCCGATTGGATCTGCCGAGCTCAGAAATGCGATGGGCGAATGCGCAGTACGGATAGCGACTGCCGTCGGATATGTCGGTGCGGGCACGGTCGAATTCCTCGTTTCAGACCTCGATCGATCGTTTTATTTTCTCGAGATGAACACTCGGCTTCAGGTCGAGCACCCCGTCACTGAGCTCGTGACGGGTTTTGACTTGGTTCGCGAACAAATTCGGGTTGCGGCCGGGGAAAAACTCTCTTTCAGCCAGAGCGATGTGACGTGGCAGGGCCATGCGATTGAATGCCGGATTTACGCGGAGGATCCTGCCCAAAACTTCATGCCGTCACCTGGCAGGATCACGAGGCTGAGGATTCCCCAGGGCAGCGGGGTGAGGGATGACGGCGGTGTCTACGAAGGAGCCGAAGTATCAATCCACTACGATCCGATGATTTCAAAATTCGCGACCTTTGGAAGGACTCGCACGGAAGCGATTGAGCGGATGCAAAGAGCCCTTGCGGAATATCATGTCGGCGGCATCCGCACGACGATACCGTTCTTTAGAAAAGTCATGGCAGATGACGAGTTTGTCTCTGGCGACATCGACACCGGATTCATCCCGCGTTTCATGCAAAAGCTAGACACAGCAGAGACCGATCTGACTTCATCAGATATGGCTGTCGTCGCGGCATCGCTGGCCCAGCCAATCCGTAAGCGGGCAGCGTCAGGTGTCTCAGTTAATCAGAGCACTTCAAGATGGGGACGCGCGGCGAGGCTCGAATCTCTTCGGGACGGCTGATGATTGCCAGTCGCGATTAAAAAAAAATTAAGCCTCCGATTTCGGAGGCCTTTTTTATTTTGCAGACGATGATGTTCAGGCTATCTCAGGTTACTAGGAGCAATTGATGACGGAACCTTTCGGAAGCCGGTGATTCGTTTCTCCCAATATCCCGAGAACGGAGAGTAGGTGATACCGTTCGATCTCGATGCGTGATAGAAGCCGTTTTCGTCGGCGACTATGCCCACATGCCCAAGTTTATTGAAGAAAACCAAGGTTCCGAACTTGAATCTCTCGGCTCCTTCGGCCGGCTCGAACTCATCCCAATAGTTGCGGGCGCTCGACCTCGGGAAATCAAAACCCGCATCGGTGAACACGCTCCAAATGAAACCCGAGCAGTCGTAACGATTCGGACCGGTCGATCCAAGTCGATAGGGAATGCCCCATCTGGTTTCAATCCCTCTGATCAGAAGTGAACTGACGAGAGAGCCGTAGGTTGAGCTGAAGAGAGCGGATGCAGGTGCGGTCAGTGCAGTCCTCGTCACGCGAGCCGGATTTTCGCTAGGCTCAACTCCGACGGGGGACGAAAGAACGGGCTTCTTCAAGCTTGAGGTCGGGGCAGTCGCGATTGGTCTGCTAGTAGGGATTCCCACCACCCGCGGCCGCTCCTGGGCGGAAACCACAGATGTCGCGGCGAGTGTTGCAACCATCGCCAAGCAGAATCCAAGTTTTGTCCTAAAGACTTTCAATCGCTACTCCAATAATTAAATTCGATCTGACCGTTTTGCTTCGGGGTTCCGATGATTCGGATCCGGATCCCAACCACCTGGCTTAAACCAACGAACGATGATCCCTGAAGATGGGGACCGAGGAGAAATACAGACAAGTTCGTTAAATTGGTGCTCGGAAAAGCACCCTTAGAATGCCCCATTTCGAGGTTTAAGGCAAATTCTGCCTTTTCCCCACTGATCGCGGAATGGCTAAGCGGATTCAGTAACCCCAATGGATTCAAGACTTTATAAATTTTCTTGACAGCGAAGCTACCTTTGTAATGAACTAGTAGCTCTTTTATTGCCTCGCCGGTGCTGGCTTTAGTGATGCATTTTCGAGGGTTTGGAGCAGTTAGACTGCAAAACAAAAGGAACGGCCCGAAAAACGGGCCGTTCCTTTTGTTGTCTCGGAACAACTAATTGAATTGGCAATTTAAGCCGAGAATGAAGTCCCGCAGCCACATCCTCCGGTTGCGTTCGGATTGTCGAAGGTGAAGCCCGAACCCATCATGTTCGAGGTGTGATCAATGGTAATACCGTTGAGGTACTGAGCCGAGAACATATCGACAAAAAGCTTGACCCCATCCTTTTCGAGGATGAAATCACCATTTTTCGAGGTCTCTTCAACGTTCAGGCTGTATTGGAAGCCTGAGCAACCGCCAGGCACGACCCTCACGCGAAGTCCCGCAGTCTCGGGAAGATCGGATTCACTGGCCAAGAATTTCTTAATTTCCGCGATGGCGGAGTCGGTGACGTTCATTTCAACCGATGGGGCTACAGCTGATGACATGTTCTAAATCTCCTGGTGTTTTAGTTTGGGACACCCGTCCCGACTGAGTTTTTCTACCTTTGATGTTACTTAGCGCGCGTCAAAATGACAAGGTCATTCTGCATCGCCTCGATTGAAACGCGACGCGCGACTTCCTCAGCGACTTTCCGAAATGCCGCCGCCTGGGCAGTGTCCGGATCTGCCAAAACAGCCGGAATTCCGCGGTCACCCGCCTCCCTGACTTCAACGCCGATTGGAATCTCGCCGAGGAAAGGTACGGCGTACTCGTCGGCGAGGTTTCTGCCCCCACCTTTTCCAAAAATCTCATACCGTTTTTCGGGCATATCGGGTGGTGAGAAATAGGACATGTTTTCAATGATCCCGAGCGTCGGTACGGCAACCGTCTCGAACATTTTAAGGGCCCGTCGGACGTCTGCCACCGAGACCGATTGAGGAGTGGTCACGAGGACAGCCCCGGCAAGTGGCACTAGTTGGGCGAGCGAAAGCTGGACGTCACCTGTCCCTGGAGGCATGTCGACTATCAGATAATCGAGCTCGCCCCAAGCGACGTCCGAGAGAAATTGTCTGACGACTCCGTGAAGCATCGGTCCGCGGAGAATCATCGGTTTGTCAGGCGGGGCCAGCACTGCCATCGATATCAATTTGATTCCGCAGGACTCGATCGGCACGAGCTTGCCCTCGGCAACCACCGGCTGTCTATCGGAAACCCCGAGCATCAACGGCACATTCGGCCCGTAGATGTCCG
>CAXRBW010000150.1:0-4046 GCA_964228775.1 Pyrinomonadaceae bacterium
GCTATTTCTAGGTCTGTCGAGTCTGGTCCGACCCCTGAGGCGGAACGCGCCTCCTCGGCCTCAAACAGTTTTCCGTCGACGATTGCTGAAACAGAGTCCATTTCAAATCCCTCCTGCCATTATCATTCGAAAATTAGCGGAAACCAATTGTCGGTTAGATGCGCGGTCCCCCACTCCGGTTGTACCTTAAAGCCCTGTAATCATGGGATTTGCAGATAGGGCTACCTGTCACTAAAGAGCATCGAAAGCATCCGATTAGAGAGGGAGAAGGCCCGCCGAACCTCGTCAGGTTTTGGGCGGGCCTCACTGTTGCTGCACTTTGGGGCGAATCAGTCCCTGCGCGAGAAGATGCTCAGGATGTACCAGAAGAGCAGGGCGACGCTTGCGAACAAGGCGAGTGACGCCGCGACATACTGGCTTTCGTGATATCGCCTCATGACATTCGAGGTGTCATAGAGAATTGCACTTCCTGCGAAAGCGACCATGATGAACGCGAAGATACTGCCGAGATTGAAGCCGAAGATCATACTGGCGACTATCACGCCGAGAGCTACGAATCCGCCAATCATCAGAATTGGTCCGAGGAATGAAAAATCTGTCTTCGTGACAAAGACGGTTGCAGTGAGCCCGGCGAAGAGTCCCAGCGTCACGATGCCGGCTTTACCAATCAAGCTGAGGTCCCCTGAGGTGTACATCGCAATCGCCAGAAGCGGAATGAAAATCACCGCCTCAATGAAAACGTAAAGCGCGAGACCGAGATACTGCATCGGCCTTGAGGCGGTATTGTTCGCCCACCAGTTGGCAAGCAGTGATGCCCCGATGAACAGGGCGATGACGATGAACCAAGAACCGCTCATGAGTCCCATGAGGGTGCCTGCAATTGGAGTTGTGAAGAATACGAATTCAAGCGCGGCGAACGCGAGTATCGCCCCGGCTAGATGGATATACGTCTTGCGGATGAACGAGGCCCGGGTCTCCGGGGTCGAGCTCGCCACTGTTCTGCCGTATGTGCTGGTGAAGTTGTCCATAATTCTCCTGATTTTTGGGTGAAGAGTATCAGATGAAAAAAATCTATAAGCGGTTGTTCAGCCACATTCTGCGACCTAGTCTTCGGTTTCCTCAAGAGGCTGACGCGCAAGTCCGAAGTCCATCGAGCGCCAAAGATTAGACACTAGAAGTTCGCGGATGAAGCCCATCTCCTTAGGCAGTCTGTCGTAGAGCGCGAAGAAGAGGTCATCGTGAGCGGCAATCTCCTTGAGCCACATGTCGCGGTCGAGGTCCATCACCTTTTCAAAATCCGCTCTTGAATAGTTCTCGAGCCCGCGCCAATCGATATGTTCGTATTTCGGAACCCATCCGAGCGGGGTCTCGGTCGCGATTGCCTGTCCGCGTGAACGTTCTATGATCCATTTGAGAACTCGCATGTTCTCGCCGTATCCGGGCCAGGCGAATTTGCCGTTCTCATCCTTGCGGAACCAGTTGACTGAGAAAATTCTCGGCGGTTCGGGAATGCTTCGTCCGAAGTTCAACCAGTGACTGAAATAGTCACCCATGTGATAACCCGCGAAGGGGAGCATCGCGAACGGATCGCGGCGAACCTCGCCGATGTTTCCGAATGCCGCGGCAGTCATCTCCGAGCCCATCGTCGCCGCCATGTACACGCCGAAAGCCCAGTTGAATGACTGCATAACGAGGGGGACCACGCTGTTGCGGCGTCCACCGAAAATGAAAGCCGAAACCGGAACGCCCGCGGGGCTATCGAATTCCGGATCGATTACCGGACACTGGGTGCTCGGTGCAGTGAATCTGGCATTGGGATGTGCAGCCTTCTTGCCGGAATCCGGAGTCCAATCGTTACCTTCCCAATCGATGAGGTGCGCGGGCGGCTGTCCATCCATCCCTTCCCACCAGACATCACCGTCATCGGTCAGGCCGACATTGGTGAAGATGGTGTTGGCCTTGACGGTCTCCATCGCGTTGGGGTTCGTCGCATGATTTGTTCCGGGGGCGACACCGAAGAATCCCGCCTCGGGATTGATTGCCCGCAGAACTCCTTTCTCATCGGGCTTGATCCAGGCGATGTCATCCCCGACGGTCGTCACCTTCCATCCGTCTTCCTGGAATGGCTTCGGCGGAATGAGCATCGCGAAATTGGTTTTTCCGCATGCACTCGGGAATGCGGCGCAGACGTAATCCTTTTGTCCGTCAGGTGACTCGACTCCGACGATCAGCATGTGCTCTGCGAGCCAGCCCTCGTCACGACCGATTGTCGAAGCGATTCTGAGCGCGAGACATTTCTTTCCGAGAAGTGCGTTTCCACCGTAGCCCGAACCGTAACTCCAGATGGTCCGTTCCTCAGGGAAGTGGACGATGTATTTGTCCTTCGGATCGGGAGAACACGGCCAGCTGACGTCTTTTTGACCTGCTTCGAGCGGCATTCCGACGGAATGGAGGCAGTGAACGAAATCGCCGTCGCCGAGCGTCTCGAGTGCCCGCGTTCCCATACGCGTCATGATGCGCATGTTGACGACCACATACGGAGAGTCGGTAACCTGCACGCCGAACTGCGAAATTGGCGATCCGAGCGGGCCCATGCAGAACGGGATGACATACATCGTGCGGCCCTTCATCGATCCGTCGAACTTCGGAGTGAGCGTCTGTTTCATCTCGCGCGGGGGCATCCAGTTGTTGGTCGGACCGGCGTCGCCCTTGCTTCGGCTGCAGATGTAAGTGCGGTCTTCGACGCGGGCAACGTCCGAGGGGTGCGAGCGGGCGAGGAACGAGTTCGGACGCTTGGTCGGGTTGAGCCTCGTGAACGTTCCCGCAACGACCATCTCTTCGCAGAGCCGGTCGTATTCCTCTTGCGATCCGTCGCACCAATAGACCTTGTCAGGCTTGCAGAGTGCGGCCATCTTCTCGACCCATTTGACCAATTGTCGGTTGTTGAGTTCCTTGGGGACGTTGAGTTCGGTCATATGACTTCTCCAAATAATTCAGCGCCCTTCAGATTCGAAAATCGGGGCGCAGAAACATGAAAAAATCTTATCACACCATTCGATTGAGTTATCAGGCGGCGCCAGGAGCCCGACGTTCTGCGGTTCCCGAAAGAATGGTATGTACCAATACCGTCAAGATGATGACTGCACCGCCCGCTAGCGCGAATTTATTGGGGGTCTCAGCATTGTAGAGAAATACCCAGACCGGATTGAGCAGCGGTTCGACGAATCCGATGATGCTCGCATCGAGACTCCGAACGCCGCGAGCGAGACCGTTGGTGAAGAGGAAATATGCAAGGCCGATTTGCAGAATGCCGAGTGCCGCGATTGCGAAGAGATCCTGACTTGTCCATACCGATGGAGCCGACGCTACGAAGGGAATCATCACGATAACCGAAAAGATGTTTCCGTAGAAGACTGATGAAGATGGATTTTTGGCCCGCGCCTTCGGATGCCTGAGCAGCATCATGTATCCCGCGAGTGCGACTCCTGACAGCAATGCAAGCACGTTGCCGATGAGTTGACTCTCAGAACTGTAGCTCTCAGTCGGCGAATTGTCGATGAAAAACAATGCCATTCCGCCGAGGCAGAAGATCACCGTTGCGAGGTCTCGGTATCGGAATTTTTCATTGAGGATGAACGGACCAAAGACGAGGATGTAGACGGGCGCCGTGTACTGCAGAAAAATCGCGTTCGCCGCCGGCGTCATCTTGTTTGCAACCGCGAAGAATGAGAGCGCTCCGACGTAGAACAGCGATGACAGGAGCGTGAAGCGGTCGACCTCGAGTGCCCTGAATTTCGTCAAAAGGGCAATGGTCACGGCAGCGAAAGCGCATCTTCCGAGATTCGCCTCAAAGCCCGACACCGAGGTCATCTTGAAGAAGAGTCCACCGAGACTCCACAGAAGAACCGCTACGAAGACGAGCATCGTCGGCGGAATGCGGTCGAGAATGTCACGGTTCGGGGTCATCGTGGTAAGGGTAGACGGGGAAGTCTAGGAAGTCTAGGAAGTCTAGGAAGGATAAGAAAAGGGTATGGCTCTAAGGTAGG
>CAXRBW010000151.1:0-4769 GCA_964228775.1 Pyrinomonadaceae bacterium
GAGGGTCCTCGGGATGGGTGTCGCGGAAAGCGTTAGTACGTCGACCTTTTTTTTGAGCTGTTTTAATTTTTCCTTGTGGGCGACCCCGAAGCGCTGCTCCTCATCGACAACAACGAGTCCGAGTGAGGGCAGCCTGACATCTGAAGAGGGACTCTGTGGGTGCCGATCAGAATGTCGACCTCTCCCTTCCCTGCAGTCTCCGAGACCGCTTTTTGCTCTTTGGTCGAACGAAATCGGGAAAGCAGTTCTATCCGAACTGGAAATGCTGCGAATCTCTTTTTAAAAGTCTCAGCGTGCTGGTAGGCGAGAACGGTGGTCGGCGTCAGAACTATCACCTGCTTACCATCCATCACTGCTTTAAAGGCGGCCCTCATTGCCACCTCAGTCTTCCCATAGCCGACGTCACCCACGATGAGCCTGTCCATCGGGACCGCTCTCTCCATGTCCGATTTCACATCGTTGATTGCAATCGCCTGATCCGAGGTCAACTGATGCGGAAAAGAATCCTCGAATTCGGTCTGCCAAGGTGTGTCTGCTGGAAACGCGTGGCCCGTCACCATCCTCCTTTCGGCATAAAGCCGTAGAAGTTCATCAGCCATGTCACGCATCGCACGCTTGGCCTTGGCTTTCGTCTTCTGCCAGCCGAGCCCTCCCAGGCGGTCGAGGCTCGGCGCCGTCGCTTCACCCGATGAATATCTCGACACCAAGTCGAGCCGCTCCACTGGGACAAACAGCTTTGTATTGTCGGCATAGATGAGAACTAAAAACTCGCGCTCAAGTCCTTGGGATGAGATAACCTCAAGCCCTTCAAACCGGCCAATCCCGTGATCGACATGCACAACGAAGTCACCCTGTTTCAAATCTCTGAAATCTGAAATGAAGGCACCGAGGGCGCGCTTCGCACCACCTGTCGTTTTCGGGGCGGCGACTTTCATCTCACCCGAGCGATCGCCGAAGATGTCGGATTCAGCAACATATTGCGCGCCGAGCGAAGGGATTTCGAATCCCGAAGAAAGCTGTCCGACACTGAAAGTCACGGTTGCGGCTGACATTTCATACTCGCGGAGGATTTCAGAAAGCCTGTCTGACATTCCGGACGAAGTGGTGACGATGGTCGTTACTGCCTCTCTCTCCGGCCGGTTCAGACTTTCGCAGAATGCCTTGATGTCGCCATTGAATTTTCTTGTCGGACGAGACTGGAACTCGAACTCACCCGAAACCGAGGCGACTGGAAAGAGAAAAAGTGGTGCAGAGGTTTCTGCGGCCCCGAAAAGCTCAGAGGCGGCCGCTTTACCCTCTAACGAGAGTTCCTCATCAATTCCCGACGCTTCAATTCCCAGCGCTCTGAATTCGACTCGGTTCTGCTGTGATAGGTGGGTAACGAGCTCTGCACCATCGAGAAAAAGCATTTTCGGCTCGAGTGCAAGATCTCCGAGTGAGCACGCCTCATCGAAGCTTTCATTGATTGCCCCAAGATGATCGGTAAGAGTCTTTTCGACTAGCACGGGCTCGTCGATTAGTAGGATTGGATTGTTGAGGAAATCGAAAAAAGTGCCGGATCGATCATGGATCAATGGAAGCAGGTACTCCCAGCCTGAGAACGATTCGCCCTCAACGGCGAACTGATTCCTGTCGGCAAGTGCCCTCATCTGCCTCTCATCCGAGAATTTTTCAGATGCTAGAAGCGCCCAATCACGGAAGTCGTCGGGGTCCGCCGAGAACTCACGCATCGGAATCAGTGAGATGGTTGCAATCGCACCGACCGAAAGCTGGGTTTCAGGATCGAACGCCCTCAGTGATTCAATTTGGTCTCCGAAGAATTCAATCCTGACCGGCTGTGCTGAATCCGGGGGCCAAACATCCATGATGCCGCCACGCACTGAAAATTCGCCGACTGCCTTGATCGGCTCTTCTCTGACGTAGCCTGCGCGGATGAGACTGCGAGCGAGAGCGTCAGGGGGAAGCTCGAGGCCGGTCTTAAGTGTTACACCCATTGCCTTGAATTCTGCAGCTCGTGGCAGCCGCATCAGAAGGCTCTTGGCAGACGCAATCACCACCGCACGGTCTGATTCAAGACACTTCCACATCGTGAGGGCGCGACGTTCCTCCGTCTCGGCGTGCGGAGAGAGTCCTGCGTACGGATCAGCCTCAAAAGATGGAAAATTCATCGGCCGAGATGATTCGGTGTCCTCAAGAAAAAGGGAGAGGTCTGAGACCCATTCCTCCGCAGAGTCATTCGAGTCGGTGAGAATTAGGAAATTTCGGTCGGTAGAAGCGACGAGCTGCGATGCAATAAAGGACTTCGAGGACGTTGAGGTCAGCCCACTGAGTGAAAGCACACTACGGCCGCGAGCGATCTCCGCGCGCAGCCTCTCCAGCCCCTGATCGAAATCCGGAAGTGAAGGCATTTAGAAAGTATAGATGATTGAATGTTCGACCCAAAGAAATCAGCGGTAAAATCGACCTGATTGCAGTTTGCCCGCAATTGGGCCGTCTTCTATAATCAAGCGTTCGCCCTCGGCCTATGCAGATACCCGATTTCGATCAAATCATCGAGCCTAATGACCAGACGCTCGCGCGTGCTGAACACCTTGCGCAACTCGGTGCGCGCCTTGGTAACACGTATCCGAACAAATTCACCCGAAGCAGGGTCAGCGGGGGCGACGACACCATCAGCTCGATCGTCTCACTTGAATTCGTCAACGCCTGCTTGGCTTCCCTGCCAGCGGGTCAGCGCCCCGAATCAGAGGTCAAGGACGGCATCAACGCAAAACTCGGCGAGATTGGACGGATTGCCGTTGCCGGAAGGCTTGCGACTCCGCCGAGATTGATGGGAAAAGCCGCGTTCGTTCATTTGAGCGATGGCGCTTCGCGACTCCAGATTTACGCCAGAAAATCTGATTTTTCTTTTGCCAGCAACGATCCGGGCACAGAGGATGTTGACCGAGACACATCGTGGGATGTTTTCGGTCTACTCGACCATGGCGACTTCATTGGAGTCGAGGGTGTGCTCTTTATCACCAACACCGGCGAACTGAGTATTCATGTCGATCGCATCACATTTCTTGCGAAGGCGATGACTCCGATGCCCGACAAAATCCATGGAATCGCTGATGCTGAGATAAGACAGCGGCAGCGGTATGCCGACCTCATCGGATCGAGCCTTCAGGTCGAACACGAAGGCCTCACGACCCGACAGGTCTTCGAGGTCAGGGCAAGAACGATTTCATCTGTCAGAAACTTTCTCGAAAGCAATGGCTACATCGAAGTCGAGACGCCGATGCTTACTCCTAAGGCGACGGGTGCTGCTGCAAAGCCATTCGTGACGCATCACAATGCCCTCGACATTGTCCTCTACGCTCGAATCGCCCCCGAACTGTATCTAAAAAGACTCGTCGTTGGCGGTTTTGAAAAGGTTTACGAACTCAATCGAAATTTCAGGAACGAGGGAGTTTCTTACAAGCACAACCCCGAGTTCACCATGCTCGAATTCTACTGCGCCTATATGGACGTGAACGGCATGATGGATTTCTGCGAAGAGCTTCTCCAAAACAGCGTCAGAGCAGCCGTCGGATCTCTCAATGTCAACTACGAAGGAAAGGACATAGACTTCTCGACGTTCAATCGACTCAAGATGAAGGACGCTGTCGAGCAATATGCCCCCGGCCGACAGGTTGATGAAAACAACATGGTCGCTTTGTTCGAAGAATTCGTTGAGCCGAATCTCACACAGCCGACATTCATCATCGATTTTCCAAAGGCAGTGTCGCCACTTTCAAAGGCGTCACCCGCGAACCCTGCAATCGCGGAAAGATTCGAGTTGTTCATCAACGGCATGGAGTGCGCCAACGGATTCTCTGAGCTTAACGATCCGAGAGAACAATATGCCCGCTTCGTCGACCAGATGCAGGCCCGTGAAAAAGGTGATGAAGAGGCGATGGTGCTCGACGAAGACTACATCCGCGCATTGAGCTACGGCATGCCGCCTGCGGCCGGTATCGGAATCGGCATCGATCGCTTGGTGATGCTGCTAACCAATAGACACTCGATCAGAGACGTCATACTTTTCCCGCACCTCAGACCTGAACGCAAAGGTGGTGAAGACCGGCAGGAAGGAGAAAACGAAAATGAGTAACAGACGCGAAGAAATCGCTGCGATATTCGAGCAGGCGCAGAAAGAGGACGGATGGGACATGTCGGCCGACATGATCTACAGCTTCGAATTCGTCGATGCTGATACCGAGAAACTCGAGCGTCTCGGCGAAGAGCTCGACTCGAAGGGCTTCATCTTCGTCGACATCTTCCAGCTCGGAGACGAGCAGACTGACGAGCCGACTGGAGAGTTTTTGCTGCAGGTTGATTTCATCGGGTCCCACGATCCGGAAAGCCTTGCGAGACAGATAGACTCCATCAATGAAGATGCCGCAAAATTCGGTGTCGCCGAACTTGATGGATGGGAGGTAGGCGAGCTCGATGAATTTGAGGAAGACGAATCCGGAGATATCGAGGACTGAACCCGCCGTCAAACCATGGGGGCGAACGACGCATCAAAGCCCATGTTTGCAAGAACAAATTTCGAATCCTAAGATTTAAATATGAACTCACAGCCGTTCGAGAAAGTCCTTTTAAAGCTAACGCTGATTGTGGCGGTAGCAACGGTCGCGATGTGGCCCGCCGAGACTAAGGCCCAAGAAAGCGAACTCAAGGTTATTGACGAGGTTGTCGCCCAGGTCAATGACGAGGTCATCACTCTTTCACGCATCAAACGC
>CAXRBW010000152.1:0-2665 GCA_964228775.1 Pyrinomonadaceae bacterium
AAACCTTATCTTTACGCTTCAGAGCCAGAGACTTTTCTGGTTAACAGCGAACAGATTAAAAGTATCCCACTGTTTTCAGACGAGAAAGTTGAAATTCCTGAACTGGAAAAAGATCAGGTCATTTACTTTGTAAAAGATGGAGATGAGGATTGCTATTTTGTCGTCTATCGGGAGACTAAGGTTCCAAACCCTAATTATGAGAAGCAACTCGCGGCCTACAATAAGGCCAAGGCGGACTATGATGTTCAGCTAGCACGGTATAATAAGGAGCTTAATGAGTTTCATCAGGCCCAGCTAGAAGAAAAAACTAAACAAGAAAAAGCTGAATATGAGAGGTTGAAGAGCATTTACGGTTGACAAATTGAAAGAAGTTGATAGGATTTAGATAGTAACTGGACAGTTCTACCCGACATTATTAGTCAAGCTCTACTATCAATTTTTGAGCGCGTGGCGGAATAAGACGCAACCGGGCGGCCTCGAAGTCTGGGCAGAGAAAACAGGAAGCCGTGAACATCTGCCGTGCAGGTTCAAATCCTGCCGCGCTCAACTAAATTCTTGACTTTCCCAGTTAAATACCCAATAATTAAACCATGACAACAATTCACTATTTCCGGCGGCAAAATTACGGCAATATCCACTTTTACTTTGCCAAACGGGCACATCGGAACGCCTTTAGGCTCCTAACCGGCAAGAAAACCTTCGATTTGGCACAATCTAGTTCTTTGACGGCTTTCGGAAATTTTGAATTCAAGGAGATTTTGGAGTCCGCGCCCGAGGTTGAGCCGATTAATTCGAGGTCTGAGGGTTAATTTAGCTTGATTTAGTCACAAGAACCCTGTAGGATTTAATCATGATCGAACAACTTACATCACTAGAGTCGGCCCAAGAGATTCAAGACCACCAAAAGGATTTCGGCAGCTTTAATGAGGCTCCTCCCGGCTTTCGGGAGATTACCGAGAGCGAATTCAATAAGGGTGGATTCTTTACTTGGTGCAAAGAAAAGGTTGAGTTCCGGCAGATCGTGCCCGAGAGTATTCCGGCGGGCGCACTGCTGACGCCCACCAAGTATATCCTTGCCGTTACGCTTTTTTACATGAATCACGGTAGTCACTACGGCATGGCTAGGGGCGAAGAGGGTGTCCGGTATTTCACTTTCGCCAAGTGCCACCACGATTATCAGGAGATTAGCCAAGAAGAGGCGCGGAAGGCGGGGGTTGAGCATTTTGGCAATTGCTATCACGTCTGCCGGTGTGTAAACTGCGGTCATATCTCGGCTTACGATTCTTCTGACTGATTCAATATGAAACTCTCACTTGACATTCGGCTAAATCGCTCTGAGGACAAAAATGGATACGCGACGTTCTCGGTATCAAAAGGGGATCTTCGCGCAAATGGGCGAAATATGTTCCTCTCAAACATTGAGATTAAGGAGTGGAGCAGGGGCAGCGACGGTAGGCTGAATCATTACTTGCTGAAAGACAAGCCTAGCAAAAGTGTTTGGCGACACAGTTCAAGTTTGGACGTGTTTGATTCATACGAAGATTGCAAAGCGGATTTGATGAAAACAATGTTGGATCAGCTTAAAGATTTTGTGCGTATTGTTTGATAATACGCACGAGCAAATCGCAATCCTAGCACAGGGTTGGAGCGGAGAAAATCTACAACGCATGGAAAGGAGTCGTGTATGGGTGAACTAACCAGAGAGCAAATCGCAATCCTCGATCACACCGTTAAACGCGCTGCCGGAGGGCTATACTGTGGCAGCGGCAAAGACATGGATGTTCTGGTAGCCGCCGGGCTGATGCAGTCCGCGGGCCGAAAATCTTTCGTGCCTGACGAATACTTCCGAGTCACGTCGGCTGGAAGAGCCGCATTGCAGCAAATTCAGAATCAAAAACCATGATGTGAAATGAGACTCCCCAAACAGCACCGCCCCGAACTGATCGGACCCGAAGGCTTCTGCGGTCCTGCCCGTAAGTGCGCCGAGATCATCCGACGCATGGCGGCCGCCTACATTGAATCCAAGTCCACCGCCTTCATCCTCCTGCACGGCGAACCCGGAACCGGCAAGTCCACTCTGGCAAAGTTTGCCGTCGCTGAGTTCAAGTGCGACCCGCTGAATGTCTGCGATTTCTCCGGGACCGAGATGACCGTCGACCGCGTCCAGCAGATCGCGGAAGACCTGCGGATGCCGAGCTTCTATCCCGGCTATCGCTGCATCCGCATCGAGGAGATCGACACCATGCCGCGCGTCGCTCAAATCCGGTTCCTCAAACTCTGTGACGACATTGCCGATGGGCGATTCCAGAACACGAACGGCACGCTCATCGTCGCGTCGTGCAACACGGCCATCGACAATCTGGAGCAGCGGTTCCAGTCGAGGTTTCAACCGTTCGACCTGCAAGGTCCGAGCCGCGAGGAAGCTGTCGGCTTCATCGTCAAGATGGGTTGGGCTGAAACGACGTTGGCTGATTCGCTGGTGCGCAGCCAGCTTGAAGGCATCGCTTCCGCCAAGAAGACTCACCCGGACATGGCGCGCTGCGATGTCCGGGCGCTTCTGAACGACCTAACTTCGATGAAGTTTTCATGAGCCAACTGCGAATATCTGGCGAGCCGGCCAGAATGATCATCAAAAACTGCCACCAACTGCTTCGACGGAGATACC
>CAXRBW010000153.1:0-2062 GCA_964228775.1 Pyrinomonadaceae bacterium
GAACCATTCCTGAGACTCGGAGCCAAACCACTTCTCTTTCGGAAGCCAGTCCGGATTTCTGCCAAGTGAGTCGGCCTTCGCAACACGATAAAGCAAATCACAATCCACCTTACGAGCGAGTCTGCGGAATGCGCCGTCACCGGGGCGCTGCTTGAAGTATTCGCCCGGCTTTAGATGGAAACGCACAAGCTGCACGACCTGCTCACGGACATCGAAGCCGTCGATGGTGTAGATACCGAGTCGATCAAGGAACGATAGAGTCGGCTCAACACCTGCCTCATCATGCGCATGCGACCGCCACCGTCCGTCGAAGAACTCGGTCGTCGGGGGCTTGCCGAAATCGTGACAGACCGCTCCGAGCATGACGGTCACTTGCCGCGCATGGTCGAGACCGTCGAGCAGCTTCTGCGCCTCGTCACAGACCATCATGGTGTGGATATCGACGTCGCCTTCGGGATGCCAAGCGGGTTCCTGCGGAACTCCGACCAATGACTGCAATTCGGGAAAAACCTTTTGCGCGACCCCGAGGTCATAGATGAGTTTGAGTCCGATTGAGGGACGCTTTGCTTTCACCAACAGTTTTTCAAGCTCACCCCATATGCGCTCCTTCGGGAGGTCGCCGAGGTCGATGCTTTTGCAGAGCTCGAATGTCTTCGGATCGAGCGAGAACTCAAGGCGGGCGGCGAGCTGACATGCACGCAACACCCGAAGTGAGTCTTCAGCGAACGTCTCAGGCGAAACCATGCGGAGAATCCTCTTGTCGATGTCGCCGCGACCATCGAATGGATCGATGATCTCGCCTGAAAGCGGGTCCTCCAGAATCGCATTGATAGTGAAATCCCTGCGACGGGCCGCATCTTCGAAGCTCATCGACGGATCGCCTTCGATGACGAAGCCCTTATGTCCCTTCGCTATCTTTTTTTCGCGTCTCGGAATCGATATGTCGAGATGTTGGCCGATCTTGTAGACAGTGAAAGCCTCACCGACCGTATCGATCTCCCCAAATCGGTCGAGCAGCACCTTGAGTGCGTGCGACTCGATGCCGTAGACCTCGAGATCGAAGTCTTTCGGCTCGACACCCATCAGCTTGTCACGGACTGAGCCTCCGACAAGCATCGCCCGTCCGCCCGCTTCGCGAACGGCATTGGCGATGGCGATGATCTCGGGAGGGGGAAACATTTTCACTGGTGATGGGAAATGGACAACGTGTGAAGTTTAAAGCGGGAGAACCTAGATTTTTTCAAAGTGTGTTCTTGACTACTCTTCACTTGCGGCGCCCCTTTTGCCCCTCGTGAATGCCCTCGCTCTGGCGCACTAGATTTCAATCTGCGCTCCAAGTTCGACGACTTTCTCGGGCGGCAGGTTAAAGTATTGGGTCGCAGTTTGGGCGTTACGCGAGAAAAACGCGAAAAGTTTTTCACGCCAAAGCGCCATCGTGTGGTATTTGCGTGTCGGCACAACGGTTTCGCGACCGAGGAAGTACGTCACGTCATCACCCAGTCTGAAACCGGCGGATTTGAGTGCATCTAGTTCGCGCGGCACATCGATGTCATCCATGTAACCGTAGTAAATGCGCACCCTGTGGAAACCGAAGCAGATATGTTCGTATTCGGATCTGTCAGCGACGTTGACATAGGGCACGGACTGCATCTTGACCGTTACGAAGAGATTTCTTTCGTGCAGAATCTTGTTGTGTTTCAGATTAAGCTCAAACGCTTGGGGGACCTTTTTGGCATTGCCGTTCATATAGACGGCCATGCCCGGGGTCTGCGGATATCTCGCGCGGTGGACTTCGTTCAGGTAGGGCTCATCGAGCTCGTCGGTCTCCGCCTGAATCCTCTCGGTCAACGCACGCCTTCCCTTTTTCCAAGTGAAGATGACGAGAGCAAGCACGGCGGCTATCGCGAGTGGGAACCAGCCCCCGTCGGCAAACTTGATGATGTTAGCTCCGAAGAAAACTAGTTCGAGTATCAGAAAGAATCCGCCGATTGAAACCGTGGCCAAGCGCGACCATTTCCAATTGTCACGAGCGACACGAGAGAACAGCGCGGTCGTGATGACC
>CAXRBW010000154.1:0-3683 GCA_964228775.1 Pyrinomonadaceae bacterium
CGGCGGTCATTCGTGGCACCCGAGAAAATGTTATGGACGGCTCATCTGTGAATAGCGCAATCAGACTTGGTGTTGAGATAACAGGAAAGCATCTCGCCGTCGTTTGTCTCGATTCCGCCGCGTCGGTAATCGACAAAAAGCTCGGCGACCGCACGGATGAGAACTTCCTTTCTGACTTCGTCAAATCGTCTTCAGCCACGCGCGGGCCGATTGCAGGTGTAGGCATTGCCTCAAGCTCAGAGTGCGATTCGGATACGGCTTCAATTTCGGCTGATCTTTTCAAGATGGTCGGCAGCAAGCCATTCGTCGAGAACTCGGGTCGAGCGGGCGCAATCGGTGAGCATCGGGCGGGCGCTGGAAAGGGAACCCAAAGCCTCTTCTACATCTACATGGGTGAAACCGTCGAGACCGCGCTGATTTTGAACGGCGAGGTTTGGCGCGGTTCCGCAGGTCTGGCGGGAGCCTTCGGCCGCTTTGTGATTGATTCCGACGGACGCAGAGTGGATGATTTTGCAACCGACCTCAGCATTGTGCGAAGGACTAGAAACCGATTCAATCAAGATCAGACATCGTCGTTGATTTAACACGACGAGTCGAAGATTACAGCTGACGATATCATCAGAGAGGCTCTTAAGGGCGATGAGTTTGCAGTGATGATGCTCGAGAGAACGGGTAAATTCGTCGGGGTCGCCCTCGCATCGGTGATTCACCTCTTGAACCCCGAGACCGTTGTTGTCGGTGGCCAGATAGTCAGGCCCGGAACCAATGTGGTTGAGGGTGTTATCTCAGGCGCCGGAGAGTCTGTTTCATCCGAAATATTGGCTGGAACTAAGATTATTCCTGCCGATTTGGGCGAGTTTTCCGCTGCCATCGGAGTGGCACTGATGTCCGCAGATTGCTAATCCCAAATCAGGTACTTTTTTCGCCTCCCCCCGACACCCTCCCAAACTGGTTGAACACTTGCACAACCGACTGATTCTGAATAACCTTAATGTTTTAAAGGCTTTGGATTTGCAACCCCTTGGAAGCTTTCCAAAGTCTGCGGCGGTCAAGGGTCAAACCAAGGACCCGAGGGTCGCCTTCTCCCGGTCTACACGGTTGTCTGTGTGACCTGAATTACGAACAGCGTGAAATAAAAATGGCACAGTTATTCAATCGATCAGCCAACAGTTTTGCCAAGGCGAGCATCGCGATTGTGGTTCTGGCTGGAGGGGTAGCGTTTTATGCTTACACGCAAATCGCCCGCTCTTCATATTTAACCAACGTATTTTCCGAAAGACCCCAACCAGTCCAATTCAGCCACAAACACCATGTCGGTGACGACGGTATCGATTGCCGTTATTGTCACACCTCGGTCGAGACCGCCGCTTCGGCGGGTATGCCCCCAACACAGACCTGTATGAACTGTCATACCCAAATTTGGGCAGACAGTCCCTACCTCGAGCCGGTCAGGGCCAGTTACCGTGACAACAAACCGATTGAGTGGATCCGCGTCCACGACCTTCCCGAATACGTCTATTTCAATCACAGCATCCACGTCGCTAAGGGCGTCGGTTGCGCCTCGTGCCACGGTGATGTCGCGAACATGCCTGCGGTTTATCAGCAGAACACGCTCCAAATGGAGTGGTGTCTCTCTTGCCACAGAAATCCGACGCCGAACATCCGGCCCTCGTCCGAAATCTTCAATACTGCATGGAATCCTGCGGACATCACCGCAGACCAACAGAAAGAGGTCGACGGCAAGATAAAGACGCTTCGCAGCACGCAGCTCTTGACGAGCTGTTCGACGTGTCACCGATAGACGTAGATTGATGCGGGAGCGGACCTAGTGGTCCTCCGACCCGTGAAAAATTTTCCGACGTAAAGTTGAGAGAACAAATGCCAAGCAACGAAAACAAGCTGGATTTTGCATCACTCAGGAACAAAATCCTCGGTAAGAACGGAAAGGACTATTGGCGCAGCTTAGAAGAGTATGTCGATGCGCCCGAGTTTGAAGACTTCGTCAAGCGTGAGTATCCCGCTCATGCCGACGAATGGGACAACTCTCTCAACCGTCGAAACTTCATCAAAGTGATGGGGGCCTCTCTGGCACTCGCGGGACTCAGCGGATGCGTCATTCAGCCTACGGAAAAAATAATCCCATATGTGAAGCAGCCGGAGAATCTCATACCTGGCAAGCCTCTTTACTACGCCACCGCCATGACTCTCGGTGGAATTGCGAACGGAGTTCTCGCAAAGTCCAATGAAGGGCGTCCGACGAAAATTGAGGGAAATCCCGAGCATCCAGGCAGTTTGGGTGCGACCGATGTGAGAACCCAGGCGAGTCTCCTCGGCCTCTCTGACCCAGACCGCTCGCAGCAGCCGATGTTCCGCGGAACGCCGAAGAGCTGGCAAAATTTTCTTACTGACCTCCGAGCGAAGCTAGATGACCATCGGGCGAACGGCGGAGCTGGCGTCAGATTTTTAACCGAGACCGTCACCTCGCCGACGTTGATTGCCCAATTCCAGCAGATCCAGAAAGAGTTCCCAAATTCGAAGTGGATTCAGTTCGAGCCAGTCAACAAGGATAACGCAACCGCGGGATCCAAGCTTGCGTTTGGCACGGCAGTCAACACCGTTTACAAAATCGAAGAAGCCGAGCGAATCCTCACATTGGACGCCGACATCTTCTCTGGATTCAACGTCCGCTTGATGAAGGACTTTGGAAAGAAGAGGAGATATCACTCCGAAGAAAAGAGGGAAATCAACAGGCTCTACGCAATTGAAACCTCCGCCACCATCACCGGAGCTAAGGCGGACCACAAACTTGCGGTCAAGCCTAGCGTGATGATCGAGTTGGTCAAATCGATTGCTGCTGCAGTCGGAGTCCCTGGCGCCACCTCTACTTATTCTGAAAACTCTTCATGGATAAGTGAGATGGCAAAAGATCTCTCGGCTTTTCGTGGACGTTCGGTCGTTGTGCCTGGTGATAACCAGCCAGCCGCGGTTCATGCACTTGCGCATGCAATCAATTCAGCCTTAGGCAACGTCGGCAACACAGTTATCTACACCGAGCCGATGTCTGCGTCCGCCGAGACGACCCAGGTCGAACAGTTGAAACAGCTTGTCGCCGACATAGACGCGGGACTCGTGAAGATGCTGTTGATACTGGGCGGAAATCCTGCGTATAACACGCCTGCCGATCTGAAACTCGACGAGGCGCGCATGTCCAAGATTGAATTCCGTGTTCATCTCGGAGACCGCATCGATGAGACCGCTGAGCTTTGCCAGTGGCATGTGCCGGAAAAGCATTACCTTGAGCATTGGGGCGACGCACGCGCCTTCGACGGTACGGTTTCGATAGTTCAGCCGATCATTGAACCTCTTTACGACGGCAAGAGTGCTTACGAAATAGTTCAGGCGTGCTTTGCTTCGAACTTTGAGAAAAAGGATTACGACATTGTTAGGGAACACTGGCAGGGTCAAGGCCTTGGCGCAGCCTCCTTCGAGGATGCATGGCGCTCGGCCGTTCACGACGGTTTCGTTCCCAACTCGGCGCTCCCCTCGAAGAGTGTCTCTCTCAGCACTGCCTTCATTTCCCAGGTGAAGGCAGCAGAGCCGAAGGGTTCTCTTGAGATTTCGATTCTTCCCGATCCTTCGGTCCATGACGGACGGTTCGCCAACAACGGATGGCTTCAGGAACT
>CAXRBW010000155.1:0-4226 GCA_964228775.1 Pyrinomonadaceae bacterium
GAAAACTTCGGCCTGTCCAAGTAACCCGAATATAACAGACAAGAAGAAGCGGTAGCAACGATTTTCGAGTAATTCAGCTCGCTAATTAATCCGCGCCACGACCGTCCGTGGGATGCCTTGAATATCCTTCAAAATCCTCGCGTCAGCCCAAGCGGCACCGAATAATTTCATAATTTGCTCATCTTGGCCGAACCCGAATTCGAAGATCAGTGTACCTTTCGGAGACAGGTGTGTCGGGGCTTCTTCGATAAGCCGGTTGATAACAGTTAAGCCATCACCTTCCTCGGTCAGTGCACATCGCGGTTCGAAATCCCGCACCTCTCGGTCCAGGCCCGCCATTTCACCCACTGAGACATACGGTGGATTGGAGACAATTAAAGGAAATTTGGCACCATGAAACGCAGCGAAAAGATCGGAAACTAA
This sequence comes from Pyrinomonadaceae bacterium, assembly GCA_964228775.1. GTDB lineage: Bacteria > Acidobacteriota > Blastocatellia > Pyrinomonadales > Pyrinomonadaceae > CAXRBW01. The sequence continues at coordinate 424 of CAXRBW010000155.1, forward strand.
AAACTCAACCCTATTACTAAGTCCCAATCGCTCCGCATTTCGATTGGCCACCGCAAGTGCATCACCAGAGATATCCCCGCAGATTGCCGTGGCGCCCACCACATTTTTTAGGATTGAGAGAGTGACGCAGCCTGAACCGACACCGATTTCAGCAAACCTCCGCTCACCTGTGTCCTCGAGATTTTCAATTGCTTGCTCGACGATGATTTCCGTTTCAGGCCGCGGAATCAGCACATGTGAATTGACCTCAAATTCCAGCCCGAAGAATTCCTGCCTGCCTGTTATGTATTGAATGGGCTCGTGAGCTGCACGTCTTGTCACGAATGTCTGAAAATTACCTGACTGTTCGTCAGTTAATGCAAAATCCTGATTGGTAAGGAGGAAGGTTCGGTCACATTCAAGTGAAAAGCCGAGCAGAAGCAACGCATCGCGCCGAGGCTCTCTGACTCCAGACTCGGAAAGTTGCAGCTGAGCAACTTCGACGGACTCTTTCACGGTTGGCATTTACTTTATTTCGCTCCGTCTCCACGAAAGACCGCTGGGAGTGTTAGAAGTAGGATTTTCAGATCCAATAGAACCGACCAATTCTCGATGTAGTAAAGATCTAGCCTGACCATCTCTTCGAAATTAAGCCGATTGCGTCCCGAAACCTGCCACAGTCCGGTGATGCCCGGCTTCATATCCAATCGCTTTTTGTGCCAGGTCTCGTACGCTTCGACTTCGTAGGGAATCGGGGGCCTTGGCCCGACAACACTCATCTCCCCTTTGAGAACATTGAGGAGCTGCGGCAGCTCATCGAGACTGGTTCTTCTCAGTAAACGCCCGACGCGGGTAATTCTTGGATCATCCTTCACCTTTCCGAACACAGGTGCACTTTCATCACCAACATTTGCAGTGGCATCACCCTGTATGTTTTTCAGATAAGTCTCTCTATGTACCCCATCGTCCGAGTCCGCACACATCGATCTGAATTTAAGACAGAGAAAAATACGACCATCCATTCCTACCCGCTCTTGTCGGAAAAATACGCCTCCTTTCGATTCGAGTCGGACGAGGACGGCAATGACTAACATCAGAGGGGAAAGCGCCACGGTGCAGACTCCTGCGACTATGAGGTCAAGAATCCGCTTGATAATCCGCTCAGCATCGGTCAAGGGCTCCCTCAGAAGTTTCAACATCGGCAAGATTCCGACCTGCTCGATACTTGTCTTTTGAGGAAGCATGTTCAAAAGAGATGGAGCAAGGCGAAATTCGACCTTCTGCTTCCTGCCAACCCGCATCATTGTTTCGAATAGAAAATCCGATGGTAGGGAAGCATCCGTGATGATTACCTCTTGAGCGCCAACTTCTCTGATTATGTCGGAGAGCTTGTCCACCGCTCCGACGACAGGGACTCCACAGACATCACTCGGAGCATCTCCATTTGTTGTGACAATGCCAACGACGCGATACCCGATTGCCCTCTCACGTTCAAGCTCTTTAACGGTACTCTCCGCTTCTTGTTCTGTCCCGACAATCAAAGTTGGTATGAGGTTGTATCCCCGATTCCTTATTTGACTCTGTATCAACCGAAAACCGAGGTGAATCGCTGAATAAAGAATGAGAGCAATGAAGAAATCGATGAGGAAGACACCTCGCGAATACGAGAATTCCCGAAACGCCGTTCCGCCCCTGAACATGAAGGTGAACGCTACTGCAGAAAGTGAAGCAAGAACTGTTGCTTTGAAGATTCGAACAATTTGATCTATGTAGCTGAAGGATCCGTGAAGTCGATAAAGACGCTGCTGCGCATTCGCGGCGACACGGATAAACACCAGGAAGAAGACGACTCCTGAATACGGCACAAACTCTTTAGACCAGGCCCAGGCCGTTTCAGACAACAGCGGTGCGCTCTCGCGAATGTAGAAGGCAAGAGTGAACGAGAGAATCGCAGCTAATCCGTCAATGACAGCCATGCCGCCAATGGTCGCCGGCATGACCCAGGTTGGGGCCCTTCGCCGTCCCCTCTCGAGACTTTTTGATATCGCGTCAGAAGTCATTTTTCATCGATGCCGAGAACCGAGAATACCGTCAATAACCTGCTGCTTCACTTCCGGTCGTCTGCGCACTTCTAAAACCGATTTCTTCCCAATCTGTATTTTCTCCAAATCTTCTTTTTTATTGATGGCTATAAGTCGCCCTTCGGACTCTAGATAACGGTCTACGGCCGCACTTTCTCCTGCAAATATTGTTGCAGTTGGAGTTCCTAGTGCTGCCGCCTCGCGATTCATTGTTCCACCACCGCTGAAAACATAATCCGCTACCGCCAGTAGTTGCGAGCCATTCAGTGGTTTGTTTGGAATGATGATGTTCGGTGATGGATGACGTTTCCTAATTTCATCCCCTTGGTAACGTTTTCTCGGCAGAAGAATCACTTTCGTATCTTTTCGAGCAGCCAGTTTTGTGAGCAGCGCGTCCAGCACTTCATTGACCACTCCCCGATGATACAACGCCTCTGGAGCATGAGGCCGCACGACGATAAGGCAATCTTGTAACCCAACACCAAGCGAGGAGAGTGTGTCACGAAATGAAGCATCGACGGTGAAATCAGAGAGATAGACGTCTTCTTTAATACCACTGAACCGCAGCGTCTTTTTGGTGGCACCAAATCTTTTAATTGATGACTCCGGAAATGACTCTGGAACAATCACTTTTGAGGCAAGCCTGAAAGAGAGATGGTTCATCGGATGATGCTCGTAGTCCATCAGATTGACCGAGGTGACCCCGAGCAATCTTGCGACCATAAGCGGCTCATGTGAGTTATGACTCAACAGGAGGTCAAATCTCTGAGTTCGCGCCCATTCGAACAACCGTCCGGTTCGGGCTATGAAGTGAATCCCTTTTTTGAAAAGATTCCCACCTCCATGACTACCAACAGTTTTGAACTCTATTCCCGCGGCCTCGGCGAGCTGGATTGTCTGCGCGTAATCTCGGGCCGTCCAGCTGACCCTGTGACCGCGACTTTCGAGTTCTGGCGCGAGCGCTTTAAAGAAAGGCACGTGTGGAGAATTCCCCAAATCGATCCAAATATGCATCTTTTAGGCGCCCCCTTTGTCGCACTCGAGGTACGCCGCTAACGCATGAGCCATCCATGCCTGTCCCCAACGCATGAACGGAGTCTTTATTTTTCCTTTTTTCGAAATCTGATAGTAGAAAAAACCTTCTTCATCCATCATGTTTCGAATTGTCCACCGCAGAACATTTCTTCCAATTTTCTCTCCTCTCTTATTAAACGTTGAAAGTTCCATCGCCGCGCCGATTGCAGCTGCTGCGGAATGTATGTCAACTGGGTGAACCGATTCGGGAAAATATTTGGGAGTGCCATCGTCCAAAAAGAAATTATCAATCCAGAAATCTATTCCACGCACCAAGCATTTCTCAATGGGTAGATTAACGTTCAATCCGTAAATCTTTAGTCGATGGATCGAAAGTAGAATGTACGCAGTGTGGAAATTGTCCATCCATCTGTGACGCCATCGAGTTCCGTAATCCCATCCCCCATCAGCCTTTTGGCGGTTGATAACATATCTCAATGACTTCTCAACCAATATTTTCAGGTCTCCATCACCCGTCAGCCTGTGTGCGAGCGCGAGAGACTCTGCGGCAAGCAGTGAAGCGTTGAAGATGAGACTCGTATCGAGCGGTGTATAACTGAAGCAGAGTTCCGTGTCTGTTTCAAAGCTCCGATTAAGGGTCCCGCGAATGAATGTAGACACCCCGATTACCTTTTCAGCGTAGGTGTGATCTCCGAAAAGTTCAGCCCC
>CAXRBW010000156.1:0-13817 GCA_964228775.1 Pyrinomonadaceae bacterium
ACCAGTCGGTCAGGACTATGTGCTGACTGTTGGTTCAAAGAGATACCGTTTCTCACCTCAGACGATTTCACTGACTGCAGATCTGACTGGTCTTGAGATTACGGCCGGAAGATAAACAGGTCACTAAGACAGCAAAAGCGCCGGGCACAATGTCCCGGCGCTTTTCTTTTAAAAGTAACTTGTTATCGAATCTCGAGGGTGAAAGGTGTTATCAACATAGATTCGCCGCGGCCCATCTGCTCAAACATCTTCGCAATCCGAAAGGCACGACGAATGGAATCGGGCATTTCCCCGGCGATGGATTTTTTGGCGACTGATTCTTCAGACTGGGCGCTATCATCCCTACCGAACAGATCTTCAAAGAAGCTCTTCGTTCCCGGATAGTTGATGCGGTCAACGTCTTGGTCAGCAGGAATTCCTGCGAGTTCTTTTGCAATTGAGATGGCCTTTTCAAGGCCGCCGATTTCATCGACGAGTCCGTTGGCCTTCGCCTGTGAACCGGTCCATACATGCCCCTGACCGATCTGATTGACCGCCTCGGTATTCATCGCGCGACCCTTCGCAACTTTTGGTACGAAGTCTGTGTAATAGATTTTGTTCGCCGCTGCCTGCATCTTCGCTCGCTCAGAGGGGGTCCATCTCTCGGTCTCGCGGAGTATTCCCGCGTTCTTTCCGCGGAGCACATATTCGTTAGAGATGCCGAGCCAATCGTATAGTCCCCTGACAACGGGCTTACCCATAAACACTCCGATCGAACCTGTCAGGGTTGTCTGCTGGGCGACGATCTTGTTTGCATTGCAAGAGATGTAATAGCCGCCCGATGCAGCGACGTCGGCCATGGATACGACGACCGGCTTGCTCAACTTAGCATTCTCAATTGCCTGCCACATGATGTCTGAGGCGAGGGCCGAACCGCCTGGGGAATCAACCCGGATGACTATTGCCTTGATACTCGGATCACCTGCGGCATCGTTCACCGATTTCACAAAAGAGTCTGATCCGAGATTGGAATCACCCAAGGGGCTGTCTGAGGAGCTCCCAGAAACAATTTGACCTGAAGCGTAGATGACTGCGACTTCTGCACCATTGTTCAGCCCGAGGGACTCGGGCGCAACCTTCTTATATTCTGAACCTTTAACGGTCTTGAGTTTTCCTTCGGCTGGATATCCGAGACGCAGTCGCATCTGCTCGTAAGCCTGTTCTCGGTACAGTGCGCCGTCAATCAACCCTAGGTCTTTCGCTGAATCGGCGTGAAAGGGGGCTTCGTCAATTATCTCTCTAACTCTTGATTCATCGAGCTTACGGGACGACGCAATTGCATCGGTCATCCTCTGCATGTACTCATCGAGAATGGCATTGATGACTTCTCTCTGGGGATCAGACATATCCTTGCGGGTGTACTGGTCCGGCGCATTTTTGTATTTGCCGATCTGGATGACTTCAGGCTCGACTCCTAACTTGTCGAGTGAACCGCGATAAAACATCGCGTTAGCTACCAGTCCATTTATATAAAGATCGCCAGCTGGTGCAAGAAAGATTTTTTCTGCTGCAGTTGCCAAAAAGTATTCAAGGTTACCTCCGGTCTCCATGAACGCGAACACAGGTTTACCTGAGTTTTGAAATTCCTTGACTGAGTCTCTCAACTCTTCAGCTTTTGCCCAACCCATCGAGGGCGAATCGATATCGAGAATCACACCGCCGATTCGCTCGTCGACGCGAGCTTTTCTCAATTGTGTAGTCAACATCTCGAGCGAGGTCGGGGACGGCATGTTGAATAGATCGACTGTCGGGTCTTCGGGTCGGTAGTCACTGATTTCACCGGTGACACGGAGGACGAGGACACTGTTCTTTCCGACATGCGGAGCATTTGCCGAACCGAGCGCAAGCGAGAGGGCTATCAAGCCCAATAAGAACAAACCGACGATGCCGCCGAGAACAAACAGAACGGTTTTTACAGTTTTTGAAATTGCCATATTTGGTAAAGCGTGAAATGTCCGATTTTTTCCAAGATTATTTAGTATTCTCGCACAAAATCAAATTGATGATTCCTCGCCATTTTCTTCTTATCTCGATTATTTTCAGTCCAGATTTCTCAGCAAGGACTGCGGTTCTACGGTTGAAATGGTCGTCAATCAGCGCAACCGTGAAGATACTCAGAAAATCGAACACGCGCCCCAGAATACCTTCGGGTCTGACATGTTCGAGCAAGACTATTCTTCCACCAGGCCTGACGATGCGCTTCACTTCATTGAATGCCCGAATTGGATCAGGGATGGAACAGAACACGAGCGTTGCAAATGCTGCGTCAAATTCATTTTCACCGAATGGAAGCTCTTCTGCATCACCTTCGACGAGCTGCATGAACGTCTTTCTCTTGTCTGCCTGAAGCAGCATCTGATGAGAAAGCTCGAGTGCAATGGCGCGGGAGTCTGGGTGATAGTGAGAAAAGTTCAACCCCGTTCCACATCCAAGCTCAAGAACAGAAGTGTGTTTCGGAAGTTCGGAAAATACTTCTTTTCTCCATGCGCCGAGGAACCTTTTTTCTAGCGGAACAAAGAGCTTGTCGTAACCAGCAGCCAATCTGTCGTAAACGGCCATCTTTCCTCCGATCAGCACGGCACGACTGTGCCGAGCAGATTATTGTTGAATTATCAGCCGAGCGTTTACAATAGCGGCAGTCATGGCGAGAAAAGGATCCATTCTGATTTGTGATGACGAAGAGATCATGCGCGATGTCCTCGAGACCATCTTGACGGGCGCCGGATACAAGGTCGAAATCTCAAAAACGGGCGAAGAGGCAATCGAGGCTTATTCACGGAAGCCTTTTGATGTCGTGCTCATGGATGTCTCGATGCCCGGTATGGGCGGGCTCACCGCGCTCAAGGAACTCATCTCAATCGATCCCGATGCCTATGTCTTGATGATTACTGCCTATGCGACTTTCGAGACCGCAGTGTCGGCGTGGGAGCGGGGTGCTGAGGGCTGTGTTAGAAAACCTTTTCAGAACGAACAAATTCTCGCGCTCGTTGCAAAAGGAATAAAGGCGCGGCGAAAAGAAGAAGAGCGCGTTGTGCTCAGACAGGCGATGGCGAAGTCGGTGAAGCGCGAAGGGATCATAGGTAAATCGGAACCGATGGAGAATGTCTTCCGGATGGTGGAACGCGTTGCGCCTGCCAGATCGACAGTGTTGATCACCGGAGAATCTGGCACCGGTAAAGAAGTCATCGCAAAGGTGATTCACGAAGCGAGCACTCGCGCAGATCAACCGTTCGTCGTCGTCAACTGTTCAAACATCCCATCGGAACTCCTTGAATCTGAACTTTTCGGACACACAAAAGGTGCCTTTACAGGCGCCGTTACGGCGAAAAAAGGGCTCTTTGAGGTAGCTGACGGAGGTACGATTTTTCTTGATGAAATCGGCGATTTGAGGCCAGAGACACAGGTCCGGTTGTTGCGAGTCATCCAAGAGCGCGAATTCACTCCGCTTGGCGAGACGGAGCAGCGAAAGATCGATGTCCGCATTCTCGCTGCGACGAATGTCGATTTGAAAGAGGCAGTTAAGAATGGGACGTTTAGAGAAGATCTCTATTATCGTCTCTCGGTGGTGCCCATCGAACTTCCCCCGTTGCGCGAACGACGAGATGACATACTTCCATTGACACAACATTTCATAAGAAAGTATTCAATCGAGAACGGAAGGAATATGTCCGAGTCACTAAGTCCCGAGGTGCTTTCACTTCTCGAAAGTTATTACTACCCCGGCAACGTCCGTGAACTCGAGAACATAATCGAGAGAGCAGTGGTTATTGCAACAACTGATGAGATCACTGTCGAATGTTTGCGACCTGAAGTGAGAGATCCCGAACTTGGTAAAGAAATTTTTGCGGCGAGCGAAGGCGCTTCATCGGAGACGGATCTTTCACGCGGCGTGAATTTCTACGAAGAGGTGAAGCGATTTGAAATCGATTTGCTCCGGCGGGCACTCGAACAGACGGGCGGTCACCAATCAAGAGCGGCGAGACTGCTCGGACTCAATGCCACGACCCTGAATTCGAAGATCAAGACCTACAACATCACCCCGAAATCCCAGGGGTAAAACCCTTCTTTGAGGTTCATTTTTTCGGATTTTCCTCCAAAAACCCTCATAAACTCCCTTTTTTAAGCCGTGTTTTCCCTAAATCCACAATAATTAAGCCGCTTTATCGGGCGGTTTTTCGGGCTCTGTGGAAAAGGCACAGAAATGCCCTAAAAATCGATGAATTTGGCATAATGGTTGCAACCGTGGAAACACCCGCCGAAAGGATATCCCGGCGGAAAGACCCAAGCGGACCGGTTTGACGGTAATTCCACAATTAATTTTTCGGTCCTAATCAATACCCTTAAGGAGTTTCACAATGAAAAGATTTGCCTTTTCGATTGCCATGGCGCTCACGCTAGCAGTGGCCGCAATTGCCCAGTCGAACACCGGTAACCTCGTGGTTAGCGTTTCCGATCAGTCAGGTGTCATCCCGGGCGCTTCGATTGTCATGACTGACAACCAGACCGGCAGAGAGCGTACGCTCGTGACTGGTGCTGATGGCAGCGTTTCGATTCCGCAGCTTGAAGTCGGTGCTTACACCGTGAAGATTTCAGCGGCGAACCGAAAGACCAAGATTTACAACGACGTTAAGATCAACATCGGTCAGACATATGCGCTCAACGCCTCGCTGGAGGCCGGAAACATCACTGAGACTGTCGAGGTCTCTGCGGGTGCGGAGCTCATCAACAGTTCGACTGGTGAAATTTCACGAACGATCAGTTCGAGGGAAATTCAAGATCTTCCGCTCAATGGACGCAACCCGCTGGCGCTTATCGCCCTTCAGGCTGGTACCTCGTCCAACGGTGCGACCAACACGACAATCAACGGTCAGCGTACGTCGTTCACGAATATCACAAGAGATGGTCTCAACATCCAGGACAACTTCATCCGCTCGAACGCCACGGACTTTGTTCCGGATCGTCCGAACACTGATGACGTCGGTGAGTTCACGATCACGAACCAGAACGCTGGTGTCGAGTCGGGTTATGGAGCTTCTCAGGTTCAGCTTGTGACGCCACGTGGTTCGAATGATTTCCACGGTTCGGCATACATCTACAACCGCAACTCGAAGTTCACCGCAAACTCCTTCTTCAACAACGCGAACAAGGTAGTCAAGCCGTTTCTCAACAGAAATCAATTCGGTGGAAAATTCAGCGGACCGATTTTGAAGAACAAGGTGTTCTTCTTCGGAGCCTATGAAAGCTTCCGCTTGCGACAAGCCAGTTCGCAGTCACGCACTGTTCTGACTCCTGCAGCGAAATCAGGTGTGTTCACATACCTTGACGCGACAGGTGCAACTCAGACACTCAACATTCTCAATGCAACCTATCAGCAGGTAATCGGTTCTCCGATAACTGCGATAGATTCAATCATTGCCGCTCGTGTGCTTTCAAAGCTGCCTGCTGGAAACAGCGCAAACTGCGGCGATACTAGAAACACCACTTGCTATCTTTTCAACCAGAAATCGAACCAAGACCGTGAAGCCCTCACGCTCCGCTTCGATGGAGACGTAACGGCCAAGCACTCGCTCAGCACGGTTTACTCCTGGAGAACTGAAAACAACATGCGACCGGACATCGACAACGGTGGTTACAATGACGTGCCGTTCGGTTTCCAAGGTGGCCCAGCATACACAACCAACAGTGCTTGGCGTTGGACTCCAACCTCGAGACTGACGAACGAGGTCCGAGTTGCCATGCAGCTCACCCGTCCTAAGTTCGGCAGAAACAATGAGCCGACGGATGTGTTTCTTTCGCTTCCCCTAGTTTCGAGCACGGAATCAACCTTCCAGAAACAGGGACGTAATACCGCGATTTGGACGGTGCAGGACAATGGAGTGCTTACTCTCGGTGACCACACGGTTCGCTTCGGAGCTACTGCCAACTGGTATCGAGTCGCTCCATTTGGACCGCCTGCGTTTTCTGGATCAACTATCCCGACCGTCGGAGTAGGAGTTGCCACGTCGACAACGGGTCTTAACTTCGCAGCCTTCCCGGTTGCGGTACCAGCTGCTCAGCAGAGTACGGCAACGGCTCTTCTTGGGCTGCTCGGCGGTATCGTCAGCAGTGCTTCGCAGTCGTTCTATGCTCTCGATAGAAACGGGTTCACGCTCGGTGCATTCCCGCAACGCAGACTTCACTATGAGAATTATGGTGTCTACGTCGGCGATCAGTGGAGAGCTTCCCAGAACATTACGGTCAACTACGGTATCCGTTGGGAGTATTTCACTCCAATCAGCGAGCCGAGTGGATTGGCACTCGAAGTAGCGCAAGGACCGAATCCTAGCGTTCGCGCGGCGATCATGAATTCCACGGGAGTCTACAACTTTGTTGGCTCAAACCTTGGAGACAACCGCTTTTTCAATCCGGACAAGAACAACTTCGCGCCGAATATCAGCTTTGCTTGGTCACCGAACTTCGAGAAGAGCAAGATCCTTCGGGGTCTCTTCCCAGGTGGCGGCAAGACCGTGATCCGCGGTGGATTCAGTGTCAGCTATGTGAACGACGAATTCGTTCGTTCGGCTGACAATGCTCTCAGCGGTAACCAAGGCTTGACGCAGGGTGTTTCGGCCTCGGGTCTCAACCAGAGACTCTCGACCTTCACCAGCCCGATTGCTGTCCCAGCATTCTCAGTTCCGAGAACCTTTGCTCAGAACAACGCATTGGCCGCTAACTTCGGTACGGTTTATGCGATTGATCCGGACATTCAGGTTCCCGGAGTCAGGCAGTGGAACATCGGCATCCAACGCGAGCTCGGTTGGAAGACGGCTTTTGAAATCCGCTATGTCGGTAACAGAAGTAACAACCTTGTCCGCGGACTCGACTTCAACGAAGTCAACATCACCACAAATGGATGGCTTGACGACTTCTTAAGAGCTCGCGCCAACATGGCGGCAAGCGGCGGTTCAACTGGTAACCCAGTTTGTACCACCACAGGCTGTGTCCCGCTCACGATCCTGAACAACACAACACTGTTCGGACCTAACGCGGTGGCCCTACTTGCCAACTCTACGATTAAGAACGCGATTTGGCTCGGTAACCCTGCTGATCTGGCGATTACGTACATCAACAACCCGACTCTTTATTCGGCTTCGGGTACTTCAAACTTCTTCCTCCCGAATCCGGGTACAGGAGTCGTTGACTACATCACCAACTCGGCAATATCGAAGTACAACTCATTGCAGTTGGAAGTCCGTCGTCGTTTCTCGGATGGACTCTACTTCCAGGCGAACTACACGCTCCAGAAGACACTCACCGATGCCCCTGGTACCGGTCAGACCCGTTTCGAGCCGCTCATCAAGAACGCTATGCGTCAGAATGAATATGCTCGTGCCGGCTTCGATACCGAGCATGTATTCAATGCGAATGCGATTTACGAACTTCCAATTGGAAAGGGCAAGCGCTTCTTCAACCAGGGCGGAATCGTGGATAACATTTTTGGAGGGTGGCAGCTCTCTCCGATTGTCCGAATCTCTTCGGGTGCTCCAATTATCATCACTGATCCACGTGGCACTCTGAATCGTGCTGGACGTTCGGGAGCTCAAACTGCAAACTCGAGCCTTACGAATCAGGAAATCAGCAACATGATCAGCATCTATAGAACACCTTGCGGTGTCTATTGGCTGCCGACCACTGTGATCAACATCAGCCAGACGGCGCTCAATGCAGGAAACTGCGCAGCGCTCGGAACCGGTCGTGGAGCTGAAGGCTTCGGTACGACAGCATTCGCTGGCCAGGCGTTCTTCAACGTGGGTCCAGGCTTCACTGGAAACATGTCGCGCTACACCTGGAACGGTCCTAACTACATCAACATCGATGCCTCGATGTCGAAGAGATTTAGGATTAAGGAAGATGTGCAGGTAATCGTTAAGGCGGAAGGGTTCAACGTTACGAACCGCGCCAACTTCTTCACCTCGGGTGGAAACATCGGTTCCACCACGTTCGGAAGGGTCACATCGACCTTCTCGGCACGCGTGATGCAGGGTGTTATCCGCCTCGAATTCTAATCAAAATAAGAATTCGATTAATATGCGGGAGCCTTCGGGCTCCCGCTTTTTTGTGTTAGGCGAGGTTGGGGGTAACCTTGAGCAGCCCTCCGGTCCATTCAGGGACGGCTCCCATTAATTTTCCACTCGAATAAAAATATGAAAATAAAACATGTCTCATTCGGATTGGTCCTATTCATTCTTGCTATTGCAAACATGTACCCAGGAGCACTCGCTCAAAAAAATGAAATCATTAGGAAGCACCTTGATTCGATTGGCTCCGCAGAGGCCCGGTCTGTAATTAAAGACATGACGGCGGTGGGCAGCCTTCGTTATAACGTTTTACGATCTGGGGGAACCGGAGGAGATGGAAAAGTTGTACTGGCATCAGATCAGTCGCGATTCCTGGTCGGTATGTCGCTCGGTATTCCGTTGTACTCCGGTGAAAACATAGTTTTTGATGGGAAAAAGCAGCGGGTTAATTTCGTGAATAGCAACGTGCGCTCCTATCTCGGTGATTTTTTATACAGGTATCCGGATGTGATTAGCCGTACTCTTCTTGGAGGGAGCCTTAGCGGTGCATGGTTGATGTACGATCCGGGCTTCCGAAATTGCAAAATCGAATTTGACGGAACAAAAAAGATTGACGGAGCGGAAGTTTACGCCATGAGTGTGCTACCAAAGGGCGGCTCTGATCTGGAAATTCAAATCTTTTTTGACAAAGAGACATACCGGCACGTGCGAACAACCTATAAAAGAACAATTGGAGCTCTCCAGGGTGCCACAGTTGACACCTCGTCCCAGAGACGTGGACAGCGTCAGATTATGACGGAAGATTTTGGAGATTTCCGCAGTGAGCAAGGACTTATGCTTCCTCATAGTTACAAGATTTACGTCCTCTACGACGGAGAGACGGAAACGAAGGAATATGAGTGGGTCATGAAGTTCAATCAGTTTCTTTTAAATCAGAATTTTGAGCCTGGGATATTCGAAATAAAGTAGCGCGAGTGAGGGACGGAGGGCCGAGTGATTTTATAGAGATGTCTAACTACCATTTCTATGGACTTACTGTTGTTCTTTAGTCATCTTCATCGCAACTATTAGTCTGTATAAACATTTCTGTAATCGGAATGTCTATTTCTGCATACATCTTTCTCCTCGTTCTTTTTTTTATCACTTCGGCAGTTGGTGTAGTCACTGGAAGTAACTCTCTCCTCACAGTTCCGGTGATGTTGCAAGTCGGCCTGGACGCGAAAGTTGCGGTGGCAACAAACATGTTCGGCCTGACATTCATGTCGATAGGTGCGAGTGTTCCGTTCTTGCGTGAACGTTCGGTGGATTTCAGACGCCTTCCCTTTCTGATTTTATTGACATTGATTGGCTCCGGGCTTGGGGCTTGTTTGATTGGGCTGGTAAAGGCGGAATGGATGCCGGTCGTGCTCAGTGCATGCATGCTGATCGTGATTGTATTCATTCTTTTCAACCGAACGGCTGTTGGTAGGCCTCAGAAGTCCTTGATTGCAGTAATCGCGGGTTATGTTCTGGCCTTCATGTTGGCGATATACGGTGGCTTTTTCAGTGGTGGATACGTCACGATGCTGACCGCTGTATTCGTCGGCCTTGTTGGCATGACGACTCGGGAAGCAATCGGAACAACCAAAGTGATAAATATTTTTTCTTCCTTGATTGCCACAATCGTCTTCATGCTGCAGGGTCTCGTGGACTATCGCCTCGGTGCTGCCCTCGCGGTCACAATGTTCATTGCCGCCTTTCTTGGTGCTCAATTCGCTGTAAAGATGAACGAGCGATGGCTACGGTTCATATTCATTTCAGTAGTGATTATCCTTGCCGTGAAAATGTTGGTTGACTCTATCGGACAACACTTGGTATCCCTGCCTCAGCTATAATGATCGTGTGAAAATTGCCGTCGCCATGAGCGGTGGGGTCGATTCTTCGGCTGCCGCCGCAATGCTGAAATCACAAGGCCACGACCTTGTGGGTTTCACTATGCAGCTATGGAATCAGCGTAGGCATATTTCCACTGACGAGAACGGCGATCCACTTCCCTCCAGATGCTGCTCACTCGACGACGTCTATGATGCGAGGCGGGTCGCCAACAATCTCGGCATTCCCTTCTATGTTCTCAATCTTGAAGAACAGTTTGAGCATTCCGTGGTCAAACCTTTTGTCGATGACTATCTGCGCGGTGAAACCCCTATTCCCTGCGTATCGTGTAATTCACGGCTCAAGTTTTCAGCGCTCGACAAGCTCGCGAAACAGCTGGGATGTGACAAGGTTGCGACCGGACACTATGCCAAGGTCGTTCAAAATCATTCCACCGGACGCTTCCAACTTTTCAGAGGGGACAATTTAGATAAAGATCAAAGCTACTTTTTATGGGAGCTGACGCAGGAGCAGCTTTCGCGAGCTTATTTTCCGCTTGGAGAAATGAAAAAATCCGAAGTGCGCGAAGTTGCACGGCAGGCAGGACTCGGCGTTGCTGATAAAGCAGAGTCCCAAGAAATCTGCTTCGTTCCCGATGGCGACTACTCTGGTTTCATCGATAGATATCTCGAACATGAAGAACGCCAGAATGAAAGGCCGTCCCCGGGTGACATCATTGGTCTTGAAGGACAGACCTTGGGCAAGCACTCGGGAATTCACAGATATACGGTGGGGCAGAGAAAGGGTCTTGGTATTTCGAGTGAAAAGCCTCTTTATGTCGTGCAAATAGAGAGGGCGAAGAATCAGATAATCGTCGGTGACGAGGATGGGCTTTTTAATGAAGAAATGTCGGTCAGGGATGTGAACTGGATTTCTTTCGACGAGCCTCAGGAACCGATTAGGGCCGAAGTAAGAATACGATATCGACATGAGCCGGCCGAAGCGACGATCAACCCTGACGGTAAGGGCGGCGCCCGCGTGGTTTTTGATTTAGGGCAGAGGGCGATAAGCCCAGGCCAAGCGACAATCTTCTATAAGGGAGATGAGGTTCTTGGTGGTGGATGGATTATGAGGACGTGATGCTCAAAGCGGCCCTTCGGGATGAATATCTCAAAAGACGCCTGAAACTTTCTGAAGAAGAGAGGGCAAATCTAGACCGTGCTCTTGCTGAAACTCTCTTTGATCGGATTGAGTTTTCGTCACTACACGCTATAAGTATTTTTTTACCTTTGGAGAAATTCAACGAGCCAGATACCTGGCCTGTAATCTATCGGCTTTGGAAGGAATTCCCGCAGTTGGAAGTCTTTGCGCCACGCGTCGAATTTGGGGATGACACATTATCTAATGTACGTCTCACACCCACCACCACGCTTGAACCAAATCGCTGGGGTATCGACGAGCCAGTCGGGCCGTCCGTTCCGATTAATTCTTTACTCGACTTGGTGATAGTGCCATTAGTTTGTGCAGATAAACACGGCGGGCGGGTCGGGTATGGAAAAGGCTTTTACGACCGTTTTCTCTCTTCATGCCGAACCGATTGCCAGAAGGTCGGTCTAAGTTATTTCCCTCCGGTCGAAACTATCGAAGATTTAACAGAACTCGATGTGCGATTGGATATGCTCGTGACTCCATAAGCCTCAGAGACCAAGTCGATCGATTAGCACACCTTCTTTTAGTGAATATCCGCATGGCATAAGGCTCTTGATTCCAAGTTGCGACATCAGAGTTTCAAGAATTATTCCACCTGCCAAAAGAACTTCGGCGCGGTGAGTACTGATACCTGGCAATCCACTCCGTTCAGAAAGCGACATCTTGCTGAGTTTTTTGTTCAATGATTGGAGCGCTTCAAGCTCAATAGCTGTGGTTTGCGAACCACCAAGAAGCTTTGATATGTGCATACAGGTGCCAGAGGTTGCCGAATTGAGCTGCCATTCTTGTCCATTCACGACCTGCTCAATCAATCTAATTTCCTCCACTACATGAGCTGTCAAGATTGAGAGTTCAATTGATGTTGGTGGATCGGAGTGTATAAAGCGGGTCGTGAGCCCGACTGCTCCGATTGGAAGTGAGTGAAGTGTTACGGGTTTTCCTCCGTCGAATAGGGCGATTTCCGTCGAGCCACCACCGATATCGATATTTAGTATTGATGTATTTTGGGCCCTGAAATAGCGGACCGCCGAGATACCGATCAACCGAGCTTCTTCGCTTGGGGAAAGAACTTCGAGCTGATAACCACAGCTGTTTTTTATGAGGGATATCAGTTCCGAAGAATTGGCTGCGGATCTTATTGCAGCAGTGCCGACTATTAGAATCGATTCCGCACCATTGTCCTGAGCTTCCTTTACAAATGAAGTGACGGTGGAAACTGTCGCAGTAGTGGAGGCGGGTGAGATTACCCCGTTCTTTATGACATCAGCTCCTAGTCGAAGTCGCTCTCGGCGTTGAAGAATGATTTCAAAGTGATTGCCATCGCACCGGATAATGGCGAGCTTTAAGGAGTTGGAGCCGATGTCGATGGAGGCCGCAATCATAATTTGTGCAGAGTTAGTTGACTAGTTCTGTCACTGAATAGCCGGGGTATTAAAGGATGTTACAGTTAATATCTATTTAACTTGGTGTTCACATCGCGTTAAGCTCAGAGTAATATTGTCACAAAAGACCCTCGGTTGATCACCTCGGACATCATAAAGCAAGAGATAGACACAGTAATGGACCAGCGAGAGCTGCTACAACGCGAACTTAATATCCTCAGGGACCGAGTCCTTCTGATGGGTGGAGAGGTGGAGCTAGCCATTCAACGCGCAGTTCATGCATTGCTCCAGCGGGATACGGCGGCGGCTAATCAGGTCATCGAGCGAGATTCAATAATCGATCAGCTTGAGCTGACGTTAGACCAGATGGCGGTCGACATTCTGACACTCAGACGACCAGTCGGACAGCAGCTCAGATTGGTCATATCGGTCGCAAAAATAACCCCTATCCTTGAGCGTATCGCCGACCATGCATCGAGTGTTGCCAGAGTCGCGGTCGAACTAAACGATGAGCCTGAGCTTAACGAATTTTTCGAGGTAGGCGATATTGCGGGCCAGGTCCTTGAGATACTGCAGAAATCACTTGATGCCTTCAGTCATAACGATGCGGACAAAGCGAGAAGTATCATCGCTTTGGACTCAGATATCGATCATTCATATGAGCGAACCGTCAATCGTATCTTCGACGAAATGGGTCACGATGCAGGCAGATCTGCCCGTCTTGCTCGCCTAATGCTCGTGGCGAAACATCTTGAACGGATGGGTGATTACGCCAAGGACATCTGTGAATTGACGGTCTATTTAAAAGAAGCGGTCTTCATAAAACACCAAGAACAGTAAATTCCATGAAGCACATTTTAATCATCGAGGATGACGCGGACATCGCAGAAAGTGTGCGGTACAACCTTCAGCGTGAAGGGTTCACTGCGACTGTTGCAGAGTCTGGCGAGAAGGGTATCGAGCTCGCTCTTGATCCAAAGACGAAGCCAACCCTCGTGATACTAGACATCATGCTACCAGGAATGAGCGGGATTGAGATCTGCCGGCGACTCCGAAAAGAATCCGCAACCTCGGCTCTTCCAATCATAATGTTGACTGCAAAAGCAGCTGAGTCCGACAAAGTCACGGGGCTCGAGACAGGGGCCGATGACTATCTCGTAAAACCCTTCTCAATAAAGGAACTGATTGCAAGAGTAAAAGCTGTTCTGAGAAGGACGGGGGACGAGCATATAGAGAAATTCTCTGATGGACCTCTATCTGTCGACTTTGATGACATGCA
>CAXRBW010000157.1:0-5443 GCA_964228775.1 Pyrinomonadaceae bacterium
TTATCGTCCTCGTCATCGTCGCATTATCTACAGCTCTCGGCGCTCAGGCGCAGCAACTCGAGGGCAAATTCGATTTCTACAACCGCGGAGAGTACCGCACGGGAGTCCCACGTCCGCAGAGCATTCTGCGGTACGACGTTGGTGACCATCACACGACCTATGCGCAGATGGAAAAAGTGATCGATGAGATTGCGAAGGCTGCGCCTGACCGCGTCCGCGTTTTCGACATCGGACTCACGAACGAATATCGGATGCAGCATATCGTCGCGATATCTTCGCCAAAGAACATCGCTCGGCTCGAAGAGATCAAGGCGCTCAATGCGAGACTGACCGACCCTCGAACGACCTCACCCGCTGATGCGCAGAAGATAATCAAGGACATTCCCTCCATCGCCTGGATGGCCTACACCATCCACGGTAATGAGTCGGCCTCATTCGAGGCGATGATGCAGGTCGTCTACCAGCTTGCGGCATCGAACGAAGCGAAGACTCTCGAGATTCTCGACAACACAGTCGTGCTGGTCATCACGGGTGAGAACCCGGACGGACATGAGAGATTCGTCACCTGGTACAACTCGGTTGCAACGGGCAATGCCGACCGGCTCGCCTATGAACATCGTGAGCCTTGGAGCGTCTGGGGCAGGTACAACCGCTATCGTTTCGACCTCAACCGCGACGGCATCGCGACGACGCAGGTCGAGATTCAGAATCTGCACAAGGCGAAGTACGAGTGGAACCCACAGCTCGTCATCGACCATCACGGCCAGCCGTCACAGTTCTTCTTTCCACCGACTGCGCTCCCAATAAATCCGAATTTTCCGCAGCCTGTGACAAATGAGTGGATGCAGATATTTGGAAAGGCGAACGCGGCGGCATTCGATGCGAACAAATGGGCATTCTACAACCGCGACGTCTACGATCTCTTTTACCCGGGCTACATCGATTCATATTCGACGCTCAACGGCGCCGTGGGTATGACCTATGAGACCGACGGCGGCGGCAACAAAGGCCTTCGCTACACGCGCGACGATGGAACAATCGTCACGCTCAGATCCGCCATCGCCAAACATTATGTCGCCTCGATGACTTCTCTCGAGACGCTCGCAAAAAACAAAGCGAAGCGCCAACAGGATTTTTATGACTTCAGGCGCAATGCGATGGCCGAGCAGATTCCGATGAAGCGCATCGTCATCCTTCCTGAGAAGGACCGCGTGAAGACAGCCGAGATGCTCGAGATACTGCGCCGAGCGCGGGTCGAGATAAAGGTTGCGACGGCTCCGTTCTCATCGACCGTTGCAAGAAGCTACGAAGCAAAGGATTCACCCGCCGAGCGCAGGACATTCCCTGCGGGTTCGTATGTCATCGACCTCAATCAGCCGCAGAAAAAACTCATCAAGGCGCTGATGGAGCAGGACACGCCACAGGACGCCGCGTTCGTCAAAGAAGAGACCGCCAAATTCAAGCGCAACGAGATGCGCGGCAAAAACGCCTTCAAGGAACGCTATCGCTTCTATGACATCACTGCATGGGCGCTCCAGCTTGCGTTCGGCATCGATGCCTACTGGACCGAAGACGCGCCTGCATTCGATGGTAAGGAAGTCACCTCGGAAATGATCGACAAGGTCAAACGTGGTGATGGCACTGCGAAGGCCGCAGTCGCCTACATCATGCCCTATGAGACGGATAGCACCGGGGTGATGGCAATCAGACTTCTCAAAGAGGGCTTCAAGGTGAACGTCTCGACCCGAGTTCTCACTGCCGAAGGAAAAAACTATCCGCAGGGCTCGTTTGTTGTCCGCATCGCGCGCAATCCAGAGTCGGTGCATGAGGCCGTGTCGAGACTTGCGACCGAACTTGGCGTGCGCGTCGTCCCGATAAACTCGGGATATTCCGAAGAGGGCGACACTCCAGTCGGTGGACAGAACGTTTTCGCGCTGACCGAGCCGAAGATAGTCGTCGTCGCCGACGATGCCGTCGATCAGACATCTTATGGATCGATCTGGTGGACGCTCGATCGTTACGGAATCAAATTCACTGCGATGTCGATTGCAAATCTCAGCTCGGGACTCAAGGAATACAACGTTCTGATCATCCCCGACGGACAGGCCGGACGATACGCGAGTTCTTTTGGTCCAGGCGGTATCGCCAACCTGAAGGACTGGGTGTCAAAAGGCGGCACTCTAATCACATGCGGTGGAGCCTCGGTCTTCGCGACCCTCAAGAATGTCGGACTGACATCGGCGAAGATGGTCGGAAGCGAGGATGAAGATGAAAAATCATCTTCCAAGTCCGAGGCATCCAAGGCGCCGGCTGCCCAACAGCAAGAGGCGGCGCGCTCAGACAAGCAGGACTGGGAACCACCCGTCCTTCCGCCGATCGCATCGCCATCCGCATTCGCCGGAAAGGTTCCTGAGGGAGTTCCGGGCTCGATCATGCGTGCGACTGTCGACAGGACCTCGTACATCAACTACGGCATCACTAGTAATGAGATTCCGGTGCTGCTCTCAACCGGATATTTTCTCCGTTACAGCAAGGAGGGCACCAACGCGTTGATCTTCGAGGCCAATCCGAAGCGCTCCCTGACCATGTCGGGCTTCGTCTGGGAGGGCAACACCGAACCGCTCCTCAAGGGAACGGCATACGTGATCGATGAACCTGTCGGAGGCGGCAACGTGGTCCTCTTCGCGGACGAACCTTTTTTCAGAGGCATCTTCCGTTCGGTAACACGGCCGTTCATGAATTCTATTCTCTTCCCTGGTTCGTTCTGAATCTGACTTAATGTTCACGGTTCAGGCATCTATCAGCGACCTTGTCACAATCCGAACGGATATCGAGTCCGTTCGGATTTTTTTGCGCGACTTCGACAACTTCCGGGAGCTGATGCCTGGAATCGAAGAGATACATCTCGACCGCTCGGGAAATTCTCATTGGAAGATCAGGACCGAGATTCCCGTTGTCGGGCATCTGACCGAGCGCTTCGCCCTGCAATTCAATGAAGATGACGGCTACATGGAATGGAGTCCCGTCGCGGGAACCATCGGAAATTTTCTGAGATTCTCGGCTACTCTCGAAGAGCGTGACGCGGACACCGATGTCCGGTTCGCGCTCGCTGTCGAGATGAGGCGTGATGCAGGAAAGAATCTGCACGTGCTCGCGCCAATCGCGGGCGAACATCGCATCAGCCGTGAGATGGAGCGCAGAGTCGGCGAGATGATCCGTACCTTCATAACGCGCATCAAACAGAGACTCGAAAGATAAAGGCCGGGACAGCTCGCCCGGCCTTTTCATTCCGCACTTTAAAATTTTAATTAAGTGACTGCTCCGCCGTCGACGGTGATGACCTCGCCGTTCATGAAACTGTTGCGGTCGCTGACGAGGAACGCGGCGAACTCGGCAAGCTCGGGCGGCCGTCCGAGTCTTCCCTTCGATACCCAGTGGCTGTGCATCTGCAAAAGCCTTTCCGGAAGAGTGTTGCCAAGGTCGGTATCGAAGATACCCGCCGCGATCGCGTTAACGGAGATTCCAAAGTTGGCCGCTTCACGCGAGAGACATTTGGTGAAGCCGATGACGGCGGCTTTCGAGGTCGCGTAATGCACCGAGGTCGGAAGCGATCTGATTGCACCGACCGAGGTGATATTGAGTATCATCCCGCTTCTCTGCCTGATCATCTGCTTGTAAAAAGGTTTGGTCACCGCAAATAAACTGTTGACGTTCGTGTCTATCACGAAATCCCAGCTGCGATCGGTGGTGGTTGCGAAATTGTCGGCCTTGTTGACCGCGGCGTTGTTCACGAGGACATCAATCGGACCCCATTCCTCGGCGAGTTCGCGGGCGACCTGCTTCATGCCGTCGCGGTCGGTCGCGGATACCTTGAATGCCTTGCAGCGGCGACCATGGGCCTCGACCTTCGCTTTAACTTCAGCGGCAAGATCGTCGCTCGAAATGTAATTGAACGCGACATCGGCGCCTTCGCGCGCGAACACCTCGCAGAGGGCCGCGCCAAGACCGCGCGTTCCGCCTGATATGAAAGCCCTCTTTCCTTCGAGTAAAAGACTCAAAATTTAATCCCCCTGAGCGAAAGACTCGGGCAGAACCGATTTTGCCGCTCAAACCAAACGCTAAGAGTAATGAAATAAGTAAACTGAGACAAGTTTCAGAGGAATCAGACGGCCGGCGCCTCTTTCGGTGCGGGAAGCAGCGCGGCTATCTCGTGGACGATGGTCTTGGTTGAATCTGGCAGTGCGAGACGTGCGGCGGCGGCCTTCAGGGCCGCATATCTTTTGGCATCTTCGGCTAGCGCGCGGACCGTCGGGACAATGTCGGTCGCTTTCTTGAGAAGAATCCCCGCGCCCTCTGATTCGATCAGGCGCACAGTGCCCGCTTCTTGGGGCATCGGCGCAGTGGTCGCATCGGCGATGATGGGTAGCCTGCATGCAAGTGCTTCAAAGGTGGTGAGTCCGCCGAGCTTTGAAACCATCACGCTCGCCGACTGCATCAGTCTCTCGATCTCATTCGAATAGCCGAACACTTTAACGGGAAAGCGCGCATCGGCGGCAACCCTTTCAGCATCGGCTCTCAGAGTTTCATTACTTCCCGCAAGAAAGACCGCCTGCATGTCGAGATCGCCGCGAACTAGTTCCCTGAAAATCTGCGGTATGTTGCCACCACCGACCCAGCCGGCATTCACGAACACCGTGAACTTGTCAGGGTCGAGTCCGAGTCCGCGACGCGCTTCGCGCACATCGACATCTTCGAGCGCGCTGAACTTCGCATGCACCGGCATGCCAGAAATCTTTATCCTCTCAGGACTCACGCCATATTCGATGAGCTGCCGACGTGCGTCTTCGTTGGCGACGAGATAGAGAGAGACGTCATCGCAGGCCCAGCCTTTCCAAAATCCGTAGCACGGATCGGTCACGACGGTGACGAGGGGAATTTTGTCAGCCAGCCCGAGGTCGCGCAGTACGCGCCCGAAGACATGTTGAGTGAGCGGATGGACACTGATGACGATGTGCGGACACCACTTCTCGAATTGTTCCTGCACAAAGCCGATGGTCCGTTTGTGGAAGAACTCGCGGGTCTCGGGACGGAACTTGTTGACGCACCAATAGAGGTATTTCATCCAATGCTGCCGGTTGCGGAGCGTCCAGTTATAAACGTTGACGAGCTTTTCCGAGATGTGGTGCGACTCTTCGACGGCCCTGATGATCTTCACCGCAGACGAATCTCCGTGTCCGAACCTCTCGACGCCGTCGGCAATCGCGCTTGCAGCGGACCTGTGTCCGCCACCAGTGTCGGAGGAAAGTATCAGTATCTTTGGAGTGCTCTTGTTCATCACCTGGACGAAGACCTCAGGTCTTAGGCCTTGACGGCAACTCCATCGCTCGCCACAGCACCGAGCGCAAGTTCCTTGGCCGCGACCTTCATCTCCTTTTCAAGCTTC
>CAXRBW010000158.1:0-5282 GCA_964228775.1 Pyrinomonadaceae bacterium
GCGATGCTCGCGGGCATCGTCGACTACGCAGGCCTGTTTCCTCCGGCTCAACTTTCCATGGCGCAGGCCGTCGCCAATTACGCCAGGTATCAAGGGGGAGATGACTCTTGGATGCTTGGGCGATTCGTGGTGCCTGCAAACAGGCTTCGGGAATTGGCCGATGAAGCATCGGGGCTTGAGATAACCGATGTCTGGCAGATAGCTACGACGGGTTCTGGCAATCATGAGGCGACATACGAGCTGATCGAGGAATTCAACCGCACGAATATCGGACGGATGCGCTGCGATAGCATTGAGACCAAGGCGAACGATGTCGCCGAGATAGATTTAATTGCGCGGACCTTTCCTCCGGCACTTAGCAGATACATCGAGATTCCGCTCGGAGCAGATATCGACGAGATGGTAGCGGCCGTCGGCAAGGCCGGATGTGCGGCGAAGATTCGCACAGGGGGTGTTACTGCAGATGCCTTTCCCGAGACCGAAAAGATAATCGCTTTCCTCAGGGCATGTGCAAGGCATGGAGTCACCTTCAAGGCCACCGCAGGTCTGCACCATGCAGTAAGGTCGATGCGGCCTCTGACATACCAAGACAATGCACCGGAAGCGTTGATGAACGGATTTCTGAATATTATTTTCGCGGCTGCTGTGCCGATTGATGAAGCGCGGGCCGTGCTGCTCGAAGAATCCGAAGGCTCTTTCGACTTTCGAGCGGAGAACGGCAATTGGAAGTCTTGGAAAATCTCTACCGATGAGCTTTTGGAGCTTCGCACTCACGGCTTCCAGTCCTTCGGCTCATGTTCGTTCGAAGAACCAACAAGCGAGCTGAGATCTCTCGGCATAATTCCATAAAACAAAGGGGCGACCGAAAGGTCGCCCCTTTAACTTCAAGTTTCCGTAGTGTCAGTTTTTAACCACCGGCACATCACCAGAGATACCGAAATATCTGTATTCGAAGTTGTTGTCGGAACTTCGCCAGATGTACCAGACTCCTGTTGACGGTCTGAAGACTGTCACGTCGGTCACTCCGTCACCATCGTAATTTCCAGCTGCAGGTATGTCTCCTGGTGCCCCAAACTGTCTTCCCTCAAATCCACCGGTCGATTTCATAATCCACCAGACACCGGTCGAAGGTCGGTAAACCGAGACATCGTCCGATCCGTCACCGTCGAAATCGCCGACCAAGGGAACATCCTCGGCTATTCCGAACTGGACTGCAAAGAAAGAGTTGTTAGAGCTCTTGAGTGAATACCACACACCGTTCGAGGGTCTGAACACGGTGATATCGGTTCGTCCATCTCCATCGAGATCGGTCGCCACAGGCCTGTCGCCATTCAGGCCGAATTGGATTCCGTGGTATGTGCCGTCATTGTTCAGGAAATACCACATGCCGTTCGAAGGACGGAAGACCACAATGTCGGTGATTCCATTTCCGTCATAGTCACCCCGCACGGGAATGTCCCCCGCCATACCGAACGATCGGACAGTGTTACCGCCATCCGAACTTCTCGAGATGGTCCAAGTCCCGTTCAGGAAAGTTGCATGGTCCGTCTTTCCATCGCCATCGTAATCAGCGGAGATCGGAGTTGCAGAGGACGTTCCGAATGTTTTGGCGGAATAGCCCATGGTTCCTTCGGCAACATACCAAGTCGAAGTAGATGGGCGGAAAACGGCGATGTCGTCGTTCTCCGTGCCAGTGAATCCAGCGGGACGGGTGCGCGCACGAATCTGTCCCCGTATTTCGCCGTTCGGATTATTAGTAGTGCCAATCTGGAGATACCAAGTGCCCGCACGAAGCTGTTGAACCTGCTGAGCCGTAACCGTAAAGGTTTTATTCTCAATTCTTCCAGCAGTCCCGCCCGCAACAGGGAGCGTGAATATCGTTGAGCCGTTTTCGCTAGGCTGCGCCGGCCCGCTGATTGTCGCCGAAGTTTGATTGCTCGAGAGACCGAGGAACCCGATGTCGACTCTGATTTGGGTTTCGGCTTCATTGAGAAGTATCGAGACTATTCCCTTACCGTCGCCCGCAACTGATGGAACAACTGCAGAGCCCGACATCTTGCCGCCAAAAATTCTGTTAGGGCGCGGAGGTGGAGGTGTCGATTGTCCTGGGACCTGGAAAGTTCCTGACAGAACCGTCGAAGTTCCATTGAGTACCGTTATCGCCGCCCCGGCTGTCACCGTTGGGACGGTGCCGCCTGTGACGGTGTCGAGCCTGAGGCGACCCTCACCTTCGGAATTGAGTGTCACAGTTCCGATGCTGGTGGTGCCGACCTTAACAGTCAGCTGCGTGCCAGAGGTCAATTTCACATCATCAACGAAGACGCCGATGGATTTTGAGTTCGAGAATTCGAGATAGTTGGCGACGCCTTTCGGGAGTCTTCCATCTATCGTCGCCCCTGATAATGGCGAATAAAATATCGCGGACGGAGTCGGTATCGGCGAGGGAGATGGTCGTGGACTACCCGTCGGAGTCGGAGACGGGAGGACCGGAGCCGCAAAAGTACCCGACAAAATGTTTGATCCGGTTGCGGATTTGACCTCTAAAGTATTGCCGCTAGAAACGGTCGGGACGGGTGTAGTGCCTCCTGACCGTAATTCGAGTTCGCCGGTCCTGAATGCGGTTATACGTATCTGTCCGATCTGGTTGCCGTTCAACTTAACGGGAAGCAAGGTACCGGCTGGGAGATTCACGAACGCAATTTCAAGTTCGAAATATTTGTTGCCAGCTGCATCGACCACATATGAAGCGCCACCCTGTGGAGTCATCGAATTCAATTGAGACCCAGTCATTCGAGCGACCAGAACTTCAGTCGGCACGGTAGATGACTGTGCAGATACAAATTTGCCCACGAATGCAGGCAGGACGATTGCGCAGGTCACAACTAGCGTGACCAAAAGTATTCTCGTTCTTCTGATAGCTGGATTGATTTTCATATCCGGAATGACTCCTTGCCCGACCTTAAACGGCATAGGTATTTACCCGAGCAGATTACTCCTTTCGGTAACTTATGCCAACGGACTTCTTATTGGTTTCGTTTAAAGATAGGACTGCCAAAGACTTAGGGCTTCTTGTTGAAGGCACTTTTCAATTCGGTGACTAAATCTGAACCAACCCAATCATTACCCGCGAGTATCGCCGACACGGTTCCGTCAGGAGCAATCACTAACGTACGGAGCGAATGGTTGAACTTGGTCTTTTCGGTTTCATCGACCTCATAGCGCAGGCCTGCAAAGTCTGCAATCTTCCGAACTTCAGGATCTTTTCCAACGGCGAGACTCCAAACAGAGAAGTCCGGCTTGCTCGTGTTGCCGAGATAGCCCGCACCGTATTCCCTTAATTTTTTGGGTGTATCTCTAGCGGGGTCGAACGAAACTGACAATAATCCGTAGTTGGATTTTTCTGGAAGATTCATGACTAGCTTCGCCGCATCACTGAAATTACGTGACATCTTGATACAGAACTCAGGCAGGGGACATTGCGCATATATGAATGTAAGAGCCCATGCTTTTCCCACAAACTTTTGAGGACCGATTCCTTTGCCATCCTGATCAGTCAACTTGAAATCAACCACCTTCTTTCCAATCGGAGAATCTTCCGGCCTTAAAGGTGTGGGCGGATCTCCCGGACCTGGAAGGGCGGAGATTGCAATGTTCTCAAGCCAATAGCCGTCGGGGTCGGACGGGTCGACAACCAATGTCGCGAATATCTCGCTCCCGGGCTTCAGATCTTCCCAAACCCAATCGGCGCGGACTTTGAAATCCATCGTCATCGCATCCATGTAGCCAGGGATTTCTTTATGTTCGATGGTCGCTTTCTTTTTTAGCCGATCGACAGAAATGACCTTACCCTTTAAATCGTAGGTCTTGGCGTCTGCTCGGGAAGTTTCCTTTGAGCCTCCCGTTGAGCAAGCAGTAAGCGCTAGAAGAGAAAAGATGAGAGCTGTTAAAAATATCTTCTGTTTCATCACATTATTTTAATTGACTTTTTAAGTTTACACCTCAAGGCTATAGGGTCAGCAAACCTTTCTCTTTTCCCATTGGTCTCTGTGAGGGTAAAATCGAAATCATGACCGCAAAGATCCTCAGTGGGAACATCTTCGCCCAACAGATTAAAGACGAGGTGGCTGTTGGCGTTGAGGCCTTCAGACATCGTCACGGGAAGTCGCCAACTCTCGCGCTGGTCCGTGTTGGTGAGGATCCAGCATCTGCTGTTTACGTGGCGAGCAAGGTCAAGACCAGCGCAGAGCTCGGGATTGTGTCAGAACATGTTCACCTGGCCGATTCCACATCTCAAGCCGAACTGCTGGATATCATCGATGATCTCAATTCGCGAGACGATGTAGATGGGATTCTTGTTCAGCTTCCGCTGCCTACACACATCGACGAGCATCTCATCCTCGAAAGAGTAGCAGCCGAAAAGGATGTCGATGGTTTTCATCCGACTAACGTCGGTCGGCTGTGGCAGGGCGCCAATTCCCTTACGCCGTGCACCCCCGCTGGAGTGATCGAGATACTGAAACGCGCCGGCATCTCTATTGCTGGCGCAAATGCCGTTGTCATCGGGAGAAGCAACATCGTCGGTAAGCCGATGGCGGGGCTTCTATTGAAGGAAGGGGCGACAGTGACCATTTGTCACTCGCGAACCCGCGACCTTGCAGCGGTCGCATCAAAAGCCGACATACTCGTGGCGGCGGTGGGGCGGGCGGCACTCATCAACAGAGACCATATCAAGGACGGCGCAGTCGTCATCGATGTCGGTATCAACAACCTGTCCGACGAACAATCGGTGCGAACCATGTTCGAAGGTGAAGAGCTCGAGAGGCGCCTCGGCGCAATACATTCAAAAGGGTTCACCTTGGTCGGGGATGTCAATCCGAAAGACGCAAAAGCAAAGGCCGGCTTTTTCACCCCAGTCCCCGGAGGAGTCGGATTGCTGACGGTTGCGATGCTGATGAGGAACACATTGACCGCGGCCGAAAGGCGGAGGTCAGCCAACTCGAAATAGATCTTTTATTTGTTAGCTATTAGAACAACGCGGGCTGGAGCACCATCGCCCTTGCCGCCATCTAACTTGAGCGGTAGGCAAAATAGCTCATAGTCCCCGGCCGGCACATTCCTCAAATCGACACCTTCCAAGATCACGACCTCTTTTCCAAGCAACGCGAGATGTGCGTCAAAATTCCCCGAGCCGAATTTTTCTATTGAAAGATAGTCGATGCCGCCAAGCTTGACTCCCGGGTCCGCCAGCCCGGAGGCGGCGTTCGGAGTCAGAGACGTAAAGT
>CAXRBW010000159.1:0-4181 GCA_964228775.1 Pyrinomonadaceae bacterium
TCTGTCCGTCCGAGTTTCCGCTCAGTGCTTCATACGAGCGGTTCTCTCTCATCGAATGTGCTCGAAACACTTCGCGATTCGAGCATCGCAGTCGGATCCATGCACCCCTTAATTTCCTTTTTGGATATCAAAACCAATCCAGCGAAATTGAAAGGAGCATATTTTTGCATCGAGGGTGACGGGGTTGCAGTGGAAGACGCGCGGGCGCTTGTTGCCTTGGTTGGTGGGGCTAGTATCGACATCGATGCACAATCGAAACCGCTTTACCATGCAGCGGCCGTCATGGCCTGCGGACATGTTACGAGCCTTTTCGACATTGCGGTTGAAATGCTTTCAGAATGCGGATTGGATCGGGAGATTGCGACGAAGGCATTGATGTCTTTGACGGCGGGAACCATTGATAATATTCGTCAGGCAGGAATAGAGTCTGCGCTGACGGGACCCTTTCAAAGGCTTGATTCTGACAATCTCGAACGCAATTTTAATGAGATCTCAAGGCATGCAGCGTTTGCAGCAGAGGCATATCTGACATTGGGGCTCCGGTCTCTGGAGATTGCACTTAGGAGCGGAGCCGATGCCTCCGCTGTCGCCACCTTGAGGCGTAGGATTGTGGATTTGCTGAAAAGTAACGAGCGTTCCGCTTAAACACTCCGATGACTCGAAAGAAAGAAGAGTTCAAAGAAGAGAAGGATGTGTTCCAGGAGCACATAAAGCGGCGCGGTCTCCGAAGGACTGGTCAGCGCGACATGATTCTCGAGATGTTCTTGAAAACGGAGGAACATCTTTCAAGTGAAGATCTTCACCGATTGGTTCGAAAGAAAGATCCGGAGATTGGCTATACAACGGTCTATAGAACCCTAAAACTTCTAACTGAAGCGGGACTCGCCCGTGAAGTCATGTTCGGCGATGGTACGACTTATTACGAACATCACTACGCCCATGAACATCACGACCACTTGATATGTACCGAATGTGGCCGCGTCGTTGAGTTCTTTTCAGCTGAAATCGAGTCACTCCAGGACGCGGTCGCTGAGGGTCTCGGATTTCGGCCCACTCACCATTCGCTGAGGATGTGGGGTATCTGTGCGCCGTGCCAAAAGCGGGCTTCGGGCATCTCCGTGCCGTCGGGCGCGGAGCCAAAAGTCAGAGTCAGGCCGAAGGGCAGACGGAGGAAATGAACCAACATGCTCACCGCTGAAATCATCGCGATCGGATCCGAACTGCTCTCTCCTTCGAAAACTGACACCAATTCACTTTGGCTGACCGAGCGCCTCAATGAGCTTGGGATCCAGGTTTGCTTGAAATCCGTTGTGGGTGATGACCCTCCGCGGCTTGAGGAGACATTGCGTGACGCAATTTCGAGATCTGACATCGTTATCACGACGGGTGGGCTCGGGCCGACCGAAGATGACGTGACTCGTGAGTCGGTCGCAAGAAGCATCGGAGCTGAACTTGTTCATCGAGAGGACATTGAAGAGGGAATCAGGCAGAGATTCAAATCATTTGGCAGGGAGATGCCTGCGGTGAACAGAAGGCAGGCATACATCGTCGACGGGTCGGAGGTGCTACCGAATTCAAACGGGACCGCGCCTGGGATTTTCATTAAGAAGGGTGAGGTATCGATAGTGGTGCTGCCCGGACCTCCGCGCGAACTTAAGCCGATGTTCACCGATCATGTCATCCCGAGAATTAATGGGGGTGCGGGTCGTATCGTGTTCAGGAAAAGGGTTCTCAAGGTGACAGGTCTTGGGGAATCTGCCATCGATGAGGCCGTCGCCCCGATCTATAAATCCTTCGATGACGTGACGACCGGAATTCTTTTTAATCGGGTCGATGTCGAGATCCACCTCACCTCAAAGGGTGCCGATCAGGCTAGTGCCGATGCGAGAAATGAAGAGCTCGCATCATTGATATCGGAAAAACTCGGCACCGCCGTTTACTCCACGGCTGGAGAAGAGATGGAGAAAGTGATCGGGGATATGCTGACCGAGCGAGGACAAACACTCGCCGTCGCCGAGAGCTGCACGGGTGGCCTTATTGGTGAACGCATCACCGATGTCGCAGGATCGTCGCTCTATTTCCTCGAAGGTGCGGTCGTCTATTCGAACGAAGCTAAAATTAGAACTCTAGCGATTGATGGCGCATTGATTGAGAAGTTCGGAGCCGTGTCCGCAGAGGTGGCGGAGGCAATGGCGGAAGGAATGAGGGGCAAATCTGGCGCGACCTACGCTTTGTCGGTGACGGGAGTTGCAGGCCCGGGCGGCGGGACTGAGGAAAAGCCCGTCGGGACTGTTTTTATTGCCGTGGCGGATGCGAATGGAATCAAATCATCGAAGCTGACACTTCCAGGCGATAGGTATTTAATCAGGTGGCGAAGTTCGCAGGCAGCCCTCGATCTTCTAAGACGCAGAATGCTTGATTAGCTGACGGACTTTGTAAGAATCTCGCAATAAGTTGATGGGTCGACATTTCCGCCACTGACGACGACGCAGACTTTTTTTCCATCAAAATAATCTCGCTCGGAAATTACTGCGCCGAGTCCGAGAGCACCGGTCGGCTCGGTCTTGAGGTTGGCGTGCATAAAGAGCAGGCGGAGAGCCTCCTCGGTCGCAGAATCAGGTACTTCGATTATCTTCTTCATCCCGTTTCGGATGATCTCCCAATTAAGTCTACCGAGTGAAACCGTTCGTGCGCCATCCGCAATTGTCCTCGGCTCACTCTCATTCACTTCAATCCGTCCCGATCGCAGAGAGCGGGCGGCATCATTTCCCGCAAGCGGTTCCGCTCCGACTACCTCGGCGAGATGTCCGGCTTTGCAGAGCCCGCTCAGAAGTCCTGCAACCAATCCGCCACCGCCAATGGGCGCCACGATGCAATCGAACTCCTTGGCTGACACCTCTTCTCCAAGCGTGGAATTGCCATCAATTACAAGCTTGTCATCAAAGGGAGAGGCGACATAGGCTTCTGGATTTTCGGCAGAGATTGCCGCCACTTTTTCCGCCCGCGAGACGTTTTTGGTGTCGATTAGAACAACAGTCGCTCCATATCCCCGAATAGCATCAACCTTGACCTTGGCCGACGTGTCAGGCATGACGACTGTGCAGTCTTTGCCGAGCAGCATGCAAGCGTAGGCGAGCGCCTGCCCAAAATTCCCAGACGAACCTGTAATGAGATGTGTGTTAACAACAGAAGACGCAGTGTTGTAGGCCGCTCGGTACTTGAAGCTGCCCGTGTGCTGATTGGTTTCAGACACGAGTAGCAATTCGATCCCGAGATGCGTGCTAAGCTTTTCAGATTCTATGAATGTGGTCGGGCGGATTGCCTCACGGAGGGCCTTCATAGACGGGATTTGAACACAGGAGTTGCTTTAGGACAAACAAAGTTAGGAATCGTTTCGACGTCAACCGATTGAAGTTTATAATAACGAGCATGGACCGCTACGAAATCGGCATCATAGGCCTCGGCACGATGGGTAGGAATTTTCTGCTTAATCTTGCCGACTCGGGCTTCCGTGTCTGTGGTTTCGATGTTGATGCGAAATGCCGTGAGGCCCTTGAGCGGGAATCAGGCACACGGCACGTAGGCACAATGTCGAGCCTTGATGAGCTCGTTTCAGCGCTCGAAGCTCCTAGGAAGATTCTCATCCTTGTGCCGCAGGAACATGTCGATTCGGTAGTTGAAGATTGCCTCACATTGGCGGCTGAGGGTGATTGCATCATTGACGGTGGAAACTCCAATTTCAAAGACACCGAAAGACGGTCGGAATTGATTCATTCGCGAGGTCTTCGATTTTTAGGTGTGGGTATTTCCGGTGGGGAGGAGGGTGCCCGTAACGGTGCATCGATCATGGCAGGAGGCGGCTCTGCAGAATACGAAACCGTGCGCAAATATTTTGAATCTGTCGCCGCCTCTTCCGACGGTGAGCCATGCGCCGCACATGTGGGATCTGGAAGTGCTGGACATTTCGTCAAAATGGTCCACAACGGGATTGAGTACGGATTGATGCAGATCATCGCAGAAGCGTATGACTTGCTCAGAAAGCGATGCGCGATGCGGCCAGAACAAATTGCTGACGTTTTTGAGGACTGGAACAAAGGAAGGCTGAAATCATTTCTGTTCGAAATCACGGTCGGCATTCTCAGATCCAAGGATGACCTTACTGGAAAGGCGATGGTGGATGT
>CAXRBW010000160.1:0-2538 GCA_964228775.1 Pyrinomonadaceae bacterium
CGTTCATGCTTCCTTTTTGTTGATTTTGTTGAATGTGGCGGAGGGGACAGGACTCGAACCTGCAAGCCCGTAAGGGCGGTAGTTTTCAAGACTACTGCATTACCAATTATGCTACCCCTCCCCGCTTGTGCGGTAAGGAAAAAGTTTAGCCCATTGGTGGGGTTTACTCAAGAAAAACAGAAGTTGTCGAGAAGGTTCTTCATCGGAGAAGTTTTTCAACCGCCCCTTCGACATTCTTTAGCTTTCCGTATCCGGAAAATTTAGCTTCGATAGCGCCTGTTTCTCCGAGGACGATGTAGGTAGGGTAAGGCATCGAGACTCTTCCTTCAGAATCACGATCCGCATACTTCAGAAGTATTCCAAATCCATTTGGCACTACGGTGAACATCACGCGATTGAAATTAAGGTATCTCTGAAGTCTTGCGCTGCTGTCCAAAGTGACTCCCAAGAAGAGTGTGTTTTTCTTTGATAATGAATTGACGACAGCGTTCAGTTCAGGCATCTCTTCTCTACAAATGGCACAGGTCGTCGACCAGAAGCTGAGTACTACGACGCGCCCGCGGAGATCTTCGATGGTGACTTGGCGCCCCTCATAGGTCGAAGCAGAGAGGAGTTCCTCAGGGAATGATTGGTATTGCGCCATCGCTCTACCAGGAAGAATGGCAATGACGGCCAACGCTGTTGTGATAATGAGGGACTTCATCATTTGCGGTGAAACGGATTGGCCCAGCCACTTTCTCGGGGGTGAGCCTCCAATTTAGCTATCGCGAAAGTCCCGCCCTCAGATCAGCGGACTTCCAGTTCGTACCCACGCAGACGGCGGTAGAGCGTTGAGGGTGAAATGCCGAGGAGTTCGGCTGTTTTTCCACGGTGCCAACCAGTCTGTTTCAGGGCATTGATTATCTGCTGGCGCTCGGTCTGTCTGAGATTGATTGGAACGCCATTTGAGCTGCTTTCAGGAAACGAAACGAAAGAGCCTTGCGGTTCCCTGCTCCCTGCTAGAACTTCAGTTGGAAGATCTTTTGATTCAATGCGACCGTTGTCACACATGATCACTGCTCGCTCGAGTGCGTTGCGCAACTGCCTCACATTTCCCGGCCACGAATAGGACACCAGGGCATCCATCGCTGATGGTGAGACCTCAGGGGCATTTACTCCTGCAATTCCCCCAAGTATGTGGCGGGTGAGTGGTTTGATGTCTTCGCGTCTCTCCCGAAGAGGCGGAATATTTATTTCGAAACTGTTGATTCTGTAGAACAAATCAGAGCGAAAATCACCTGAACTGAGAGCGGCGTCAGGATTCCTGTTGGTAGCGGCAATCAGACGGACATCGACATCAACCTTCTTTACACCTCCAACACGGAAGAAAGATCTGGTCTCGAGCGCTCGGAGCACCTTCGATTGAAGCGGCGAGGGCATCTCCATGATTTCATCCAAAAACAGTGTCCCGGAATCGGCGATTTCAAAGAGTCCCAACTTGCGACCTTTGGCGCCCGAGAAGGCACCGGCCTCATGTCCGAAAAGTTCTGATTCAAGGAGGTTTTCCTGGAGTGCCGCGCAGTTGAGATCAACGAAGTTGTTTTGATTTCGCGCGCTAAGTCTGTGAATGGCCTGGGCAATAAGCTCCTTGCCTGTTCCAGATTCGCCGGTGATGAGCACAGAAGCGTCAGAGCCCGCGACTCGTTTAGCGAGGCGCAAGACCTCTTTCATTTGGGGCGAAGCAGAAATGATTTCCGGTGCAACGGGATTTGTGCGCTCTATTTGAGCACGAAGTATTTGATTGTCCTTATTCAATCTGAATTTGTCAGCGGCCTTCTCTACCAGCGCGCCGAGTTCAGCTATCCGACACGGCTTGATGACAAAATCATAGGCTCCGATTCCCATCGCCTCGATTGCCGAATCAATATGTTCACGTGCAGTGTGAATGATTACCTCTGGCGGATTCGGAAGCTCGGTATTGATTCGGCGTACAAGTTCGATACCGCCGAGACGAGCGAGATCGATGTCACAGAGAACAACTTGGAAGTCACGATCCTGCATTGCCTGCCAGGCGATTTCACCGTCTGATGCCGTTTCGACATCATGTCCCTTACGGGTCATTTCGGTTTTGATATTGAGACGAGAGTTTTCTTCTCCGATTACAACTAAAAGTTTGATCATGTCCTGCTCCATGGCTTCAGACCTTTGTCCGAGGAATATCTCGGCCTGTCCGTATTCAGCTTTTAATTTGGGTGACAGGACATATTAAACAACAATGTTTAATACCGTGTCAAGATGTTTAACATTTAGGTCAAAATGATTTGACAGGGTGCGGAAATAAAAGAAAAATCGAGACTTAATGGCTTTTGCGTATAAAAATCATTCGGTCAGGATGGTGTTATCTGCTGTTTTTTTTGGGTTTCTGATTGGCTTTTTGGTTATATCCGCCAAGGCGCAGCGCACGGTCGACCAAACCCTCGCAGTGATCACGGACGACTCAGGTGCGTCGGAGCTGATTACACTGTCTGATGTCAGATGGCAGCTTGCCCTTGAACCCGG
>CAXRBW010000161.1:0-11314 GCA_964228775.1 Pyrinomonadaceae bacterium
CGCCATCGAGCACGATCGCCTGCAGCACGCCTATCTCTTCTCTGGAGCAAGGGGGGTCGGAAAGACTACCACCGCCAGACTTCTTGCGAAGGCACTCAACTGCCGGAAGAGCGACAAACCCACCGCGACCCCCTGCTTATACGGCGCGGCGGACTCGTGCGTATCGTGCTCAGAAATTTCAGAAAGCAGGTCAATTGATGTACTCGAATTCGACGCTGCATCGCACACCAAGGTCGAGGAAATTCGTGACATCATACTCGAGTCAATCAATGTCCATCCCGCCCGTGACCGGTACAAGGTATTCATCATCGACGAGGTCCATATGCTTTCGACCTCTTCGTTCAATGCACTTCTGAAGACACTAGAAGAGCCTCCGCCGAACGTCGCCTTCATCATGGCGACGACCGAGCTGCACAAAGTGCCCGATACCATACTCTCGCGCTGCCAGGAGTTCGAATTCAGAACCATCCCGATGGCAAAGATTCAAGAAAGGTTGGGCGAGATTGCCAAGGCGGAGGGAGTCAAGGTTTCCAGTGACGCCTTGCGTGAGATTTCGCGGTCGGGTGAAGGGTCGATGCGCGATGCTCAGAGCAACTTCGACCAGGTAATAAGTTTCTCAGGTGAGAGCATCGAGGTTTCCGATGTCGTCAAGGCACTTGGCATTGCGAGCGTAGATTCCTTGACCCGCATGATCGATGCGATTGTTAACGGAGTGCCCGCTGAGGCCCTGGCCATTGTCGATGACTTAATCTCTCGTGGCCATGATCTGAGAAATTATTGCCGAGACCTACTGAGCCTTCTTCGGGATATCCTCGTGATGAAAACGGCCGGGGATGCACCTCATCTGCTTGAAACGGCGATGCTCGATGCAAAGTCACTCAAGCAGTACGCCGAAATCTTCTCGTCAACCGATCTGCTCAGGCTCTTTAATTCACTTGCTGACACGGAATCTAGGTTGCGTGATGCAAGCCAGTCACGATACGTCCTTGAGATGGGTCTCGTGAAGTTGATTGAGATTCGACGATTGAAGTCACTCGAAGAGATTCTAAATCGTCTCGGTGGCACTGAGATTGATTCCGATGCGGCATCCGCCCTGAAGGAAAAAAAAACTCTAAAATCCAATAATCCGCCCCAAGATGCTCCCTTTCCGACTTCCTCTTCGGCCGCAGCAGATGAGTCGAATGCCGTCGAGGACCTCCCAGAACAAATTGAAACTGTGGAGCAGTCGATTGAAGAAGAGCTGATTGAAGAGCCCTCGGACCTCTCGCCTCTTGACCGCCTGCGCAAAGACATACTTAATAACTCGATTGTGAGGCTTCCTCCGATTGAATCCGAGGAATTGGAGCATGTAGACGACGGCTGGCTCGATGGAGCATACGAGACGAAACTTGCCCTGTCGGGCGATGATCGTCTTCCGATCCAGGGGGCAAAGGCGATGGCGGTTCGCATGGTCGGGTTCGATTCGGACGTTCGAGCACTAGAGGCCGTCTCAACAGTGGAGACCCCGAGAAGAACCATCTCTGTCCAGACCCCTGAGTTTGAGGAGATTGATGTGACGGATGTTCCGGAGACTCCCTCAATCGATGCGACGGAGGAAGAATTGCGCGCCTACGCCGAGCGTCATCCTCTCGTCAGGCAGATGGTGCGCACTTTCAGGGGAAAGATCACAAAGGTTTCAAGAAATTAGGAGAGCTAATGTAACGTCCGGGCGACGTTCACGATTACTAATATGAGAAGTCCACTCGCTGCAGGTCTGTTGAGTTTGCTGATTCCAGGGCTTGGTCAAATTTACAACGGCCGAGTCTTTGTTGGGCTCATATGGCTTATTGTGACCGGCTTTTCTTGGATAGGCTCAGCCGGAACATTTGGATGGGTTGTGCACCTAATTTGTGCATGGTTCGCCTACAGTTACGCGAGTCGCCGTAATTGAAGGATCGCCTTCAGTTATCCCGCCATTATCAACAATACATACTGCCAATTTTCCTGATTAGGCTGACCATGCCGTAAACTACAAGTTCGTTCAGCCATGGTAAAAGAAGGTTATCCATTCGTACTTCCGCCATTTTTCCTAGCGGTCGCCGCGACTGCGGCCGGCGCCCTCACTGGTTCACAGGCCGCCGGGGGCGGTGCACTGCTTTTATTCTCCATTGCAGCCTTCATGGCCTATTTCTTCAGGGACCCGTTAAGAGTCATACCTCAGAGCGATGACATTGTTATATCTGCGGCCGACGGAAAGGTTACCCGTATTGAAGAGAATGAAGACGGCAAGCTGGTCAGCGTCTTCCTATCACCGCTCGATGTTCACATCAACCGCTCACCAATCGATGGAAAGGTCGTGCGTGCTGAATACATCAAAGGTAAGAAGCTACCCGCAACCAGCGATGAATCGAGTCTTGTAAATGAACGCAACCGCATCACTATCGAGGGTAATTTAATGACGGTAAGCTGCATACAGATTGCGGGTATTGTCGCACGTCGCATCGTATGTTGGAGCGATGTCGGAGACCATCTCTCAAGGGGCCAGAAGTACGGCTTGATAAAATTCAGTTCGCGGACCGATCTGGAATTACCAAAGAACGTCGATATTCTCGTTTCAGTCGGCGACCGCGTGGTCGGGGGCGAAACAATCATCGCTCGACTCAAGAAATAAACTCAGCCTCGGTAACGGGTTTCTTATGGAAGTAACGACACAATCACCTCACACCGGCCTTAAGAAAGGTCTTTATCTACTTCCCGCCGCGTTCACAGCGGCGAACATCGGAATGGGGTTCTTGGCGGTGCTGTATTCGCTGCGCGGATTCCAGGCGATCGCCCAAAATCCAGAGGGCCTGACATCCGCCGCGCAATACTTCAACTGGGCTGCTCTTGCAATCGGCTTTGCAATCCTTTTCGACACTCTTGACGGTAGGATAGCCCGCATGACGCGGACCGCCACGGCAATCGGCGTCCAACTCGACTCTCTCGCCGATGTTGTCACGTTCGGCATCGCTCCGGTTGCGCTCGCTTACAGCTGGGGTCTCGGTGCGACTATCTCCGATCAAAGTTCTTTTCACGGAATCGCAGTCTTCGTGCTTTTCATGTATCTGATGTGCGGCACTTTCAGGCTCGCACGATTCAATCTGCAGGCTGCTAAAGATTCAGGGCCCGAGGATGATGCAGCGGCCAAAGCGAAGAAGAATTTCATCGGACTCCCGATCCCCCCTGCCGCAGGCCTCATCGCATCGATAGTTCATTTCGCGCCAACGCCGTTGGCTACATACCCGTCGACACAGGCAAAGGTTTACACAGGGTTTTTGGTCGCCTTGATTGCGGGTCTTGGACTTCTGATGGTGAGCACCATCCGGTATCGGAGCTTCAAATCTTTTGGTACTGGCAGAATGACAATCTATCCGATTCTTTTCATTGCGGGACTCGGAATGCTGATTGCCTACTATTCAGAATACGTTTTGCTTATTCTCTCAGTCGTGTTCGTAACTCACGGACCTGTTTGGTATTTCGTGAGATTGGTTTCAGGAAAGCGGCAGGAGATGCCGAAGGCCGAGCAGATCGATTCCTAATTGATACGCTTCATACCGTCTATTCTGGTCACCGTGCCAGGCGGCACAGCAGAGCGACCCTTGCGCTCACCCTTTTCGTCATCCAGGAATTCCTCGTCAGATGTGACAAGAAGCGCCATCAGCATCACGAACAACACCGACACCGCCGTGATGTGGAGGACGAAGTCGAAAACGCTGTGGACCAGCACTCCAACTATCCCGACAAGGGCCCCGACCGCCACTCCCCGTCTCAGTCCGTTGCCGATCTCAAGTGCGCGACGTCCCAATCGGAAAAGTAGATAAAGAAACAGGATGCCAGCCCCGAGTCCGACCAGGCCGGCGTCTGCGAGGACCTGCAGGTAGTCGTTATGGGCCTGTTCAACCCGCTCAATTCCATTCTGCCGATCGAATTTGGTGTAGGCTGCGCCGTAGGCTCCGATACCGCTACCGAGCGGCATGCCATCGGCAATCACATCTGCAGTCACCTTCCAAATCTCGGTCCGTTTTGAGGTGAAATCACCGGATGCGGCCGTCTCACGCAGCCGGGAAAACGACGTCTCGCCGCCGATCAGTGCCGCGCCTACGGCAACGGTAATCAAAAAGACGGCGGCCAATACAAATTTCGGCCAGCGAACACCATCCTTCACGAAC
The DNA here is from genome assembly GCA_964228775.1 of Pyrinomonadaceae bacterium. Classification (GTDB taxonomy): domain Bacteria; phylum Acidobacteriota; class Blastocatellia; order Pyrinomonadales; family Pyrinomonadaceae; genus CAXRBW01. Next base: position 4,188 of record CAXRBW010000161.1, read on the forward strand.
CGATTGGACGACACGAATGTAAGAAAAAGGGTCTCGGCAACGAAAGCAACGAGTCCCCCGCGTGACGTACTTACGAAAATAGAGACGGCCATCAGTGCGATTGCGATGACATAGATCGGGACGTGCTCACGCTTGACCGCGCCTTGCAGAACCATACCCATCGGTATCGCAACAGCCATACACATAAAGGCCGCGAAATTATGTTTGTTCACGAATGGTCCGAAGGGCTCGAGAGCTTCATAGATACCGTAGATTTTTTGCGGACTGATCGCCCTTTGGATTATCGCGAAAAAGGCGGCGGCGAAGCCTACAAGTGAAATGAAAAGCGCCGTGATTTTGATTCTGCCTGCCGAATTAAATGACGATAGCGCAAGCGCAAACACTGTGTAGATTGCAATGAAATGGAGCGCGGCACTGAGAGTTGAGAACGGGTCGTGGGAAATCGTATTCGGGATTCCTGAAAGACCTCCAATAACCGAAAGCTCTCCGAACGGAATTACCTGAATGAAAGAGTAGGCTATCGTGATCAGGATCGGAATCTGCAGCGGCGTGAGACTGAGGCGAATTTCTTTCGCAGTCGCCCAGCTGATAATGGTGAATATCGAAATCAGTGAAACTAAAATATAGAAAAGTGCGATTATCGGCGGGTGGACGGTTCCATACGGCACCAATGTTGCGACAATCAGAAACAGCAACCCCACGAATGCTGCAGAACTCCAGAAGCCCCGTCTTGGAGAGATCGTAGTCATCGCCCAGCCTCCTCAAGTGAGAAATCATCAAGCCATAAGGTGCCCGTGACGGGACAATCCGCTCCGCAACCGGTCCTGTTCAGACGAATTTGGATGCCATCTGAATCGAGGGGCGCGGAGAATTCAAACACGAGTTCCTTCCAATCGGCAGAACCGCTGGGGAGTTCGACCGAGGCCAATGCCGGTCCCGTTTCAAATCCGATTACTTCGATGAGAGGAAGTGCAGCGCTCTTGAGGTCCTCGGTCTTCACCCAAAATCTGAGTAGATACCGTTTTCCTGGCTCGACCGCGAGGACCTGCCCTAACACTGCCATCTGAGGTCCTGAGAAACCCCTCAATCCGACCCTGAAGCTTTTGGCACCCGAATGTTTGGTGGACGCATCTTCCCGGAGCTCAATCCGATCCGTCTTCACATTACTCCAACCGAAGAAAGGGATCGGATTCTCGCCAAATTTAGTTTCAAATCCACCGTTCCTGACCTTGCCGAGCGCGATGTCGCCTTCGAGCTGCATGTCGTTCACTATCCAAACCGCAGTTCGAAAGAATCTTCTTGAAAACAAAGTCTCGGCTATCTTTCTCGATAGCGACCGATACCTTTCCTTCGAAGAGCGGTCGAGGCGATTCCAAGTGTTCCTCACATCATCGGGTCGGAGCTTTTTGAGATAGAACCAAGCCAGGCCTGAAAGCATCTCAGGGTCATCTCCTGCAAGCTTGTCGAGAACCGCGGTATCGCCACCTGCAAAATCCCAAACCACTGAATAGACCTGTTCACGATAAAGCGAACTGACAGAGGCTGATTTCCTAAGCTCAGCAAGCGCATCGTCCATTCGCTCCTGCCTCAGAAGAAAATTTCCGAACTGCCATCGTGGGTAGGAGTGATTGGGTGCGAGCTCGATGGCCCTGAGGTACGCCGCTTCCGCGCCGATGAGATCTGCGGACTGCTCGCGTGCCCGGCCGAGCTCGACCCACCATCGTGTATCCCCCGGCGAAAGCCTAACAACCCGTTCGACGAGTGCGGTGTACTCAGCCGCCGCGCCTTCCCTCGTTGGATCATATGCGGCCGAGGCTTTTAGCCAGGCGGTCAGTGGATCACGCGGACTCAGTTCCACCGCGGCATCGGCAATCTCACTCGCGTTCGGTGCCTGCGGGTCAGACACTTCGCCGAGCATCGTGCCCAGCTGGTACCTAACTGAGAACAGACAGAACGCGAGTGCCGCCACGAAAAGTCCGATCGATGCTAGCCAGCCGGCCTTCCCCGTAAACGAGATTGTCGCTTGCGAATGTGCCACGTAGTTTTAGACGCCGAAATGCTCAGCGATTTTAGAGACAACGAATTCAATTTGCTCCCGACGCAGTTCGGGATATATAGGAAGTGCGAGAGTCTCTTTTGACGCTTGTTCCGCCTCGGGTAATGAGTCCTCTTTATATCCGAGATCGGCGAAGCACTCTTGAAGATGTAAGCAGACCGGATAATAAATGTCGGTGCCGACACCGCTTTCAGTCAGGAATTGGCGAAGCGTATCGCGACGCGATGGCACCCTAATGACGTATTGGTTGTAAATATGCCGGACATCGGTTCGCTCAAACGGCAAGATGATGCTTTCAGAAAGTCCCGTCGCCTCGAAAAGATTTCGGTACATCTCGGCGTTCTTCTTTCTGGAATCCGACCAGCGATCTAGGTGTGGGAGCTTCACTCGCAGCACAGCACCTTGGAAACCGTCCAGCCTCGAATTCATACCGAGCCACTTATGGTAGTAGCGCTCAATCGAACCGTGGACCCGGAGCGCTTTCATTTTATGGGCGAGACCATCATCGTCGGTCGTCATGAAGCCTCCGTCGCCCATTCCGCCGAGATTCTTTGATGGATAAAAACTAAAGCATCCGATTGCGCCAAGCGAACCCGCCCTTCGTCCAAAATCCTCCGAGCCGATAGCCTGCGCGGCATCCTCAATCACAGGAATACCCTTGGCGGCGGCAATTTCCAGTACACGGTCCATCTCCGCGCACTGACCGAACAGGTGCACCGGCATGATTGCCTTCGTTCTCTCAGAGATAGCAGCCTCCAAGAGTTCAGGGTTCATGTTGAATGTTTCTGGTCTGATGTCAACGAAAACCGGGGTCGCACCTATCCTCGCAATCGCGCTTGCTGACGCAAAAAAGCTGTAGGGGGTCGTTATTACTTCGTCTCCGGGACCGATATCGAACGCGAGCAGTGCAAGAATCAGTGCGTCAGTTCCTGATGCGCATGCAATCGCATGCTTCGACTGACAATATTCAGCGAGCTCCGTCTCGAGGGCCGCGACCTCCGAGCCGAGAATGAATCCGTTGGTGTCGAGAACTCTTCCGAGGGCGGCCTCAATCTCAGGCCGGAGTGCCGCATTCTGTTCCGCAAGATCTAAAAGAGGGACATTCATGTATTTTCGTGGACATCGGGCACGTTGGCCGTTCTGCTATCGGGAGGATTTTACCGAATCGCCGGGGAATTTGCATTCAATGAGCGGTCTTTTCTACATTAGGTCCCATGCCTGTCAAACCTTTGGAACTTGCTGCCGAGATAATCAAGAGACTCAAAAAAGCATACCCCGACGCTCACTGCGCCCTTAACCATGCGAACGAGTTCCAGCTCCTGATAGCAACCATACTTTCAGCTCAATGCACCGACGAGCGTGTCAATCTCGTCACGGCGGAACTGTTCCGAAAATTCAAAGGTCCCCGCGATTTTCTGGAGCTATCACAGGCTGAACTCGCCAAAGAGATAAACTCCATCACCTTCTTCAACAACAAGGCGAAAAGTATCCTCGGTACATGCAGAACACTTGTTGATAAGTTCGGGGGGAAAGTTCCGCGCACGATGGATGAACTTTTGACACTGAATGGTGTCGCCCGCAAGACGGCCAACGTCGTTCTCGGAAATGCGTTCGGGATTGCTTCAGGAGTAGTTGTCGACACCCATGTGCTGCGGCTTTCCCAGAGAATGGGACTGACGAAACAAAAGACCCCCGAGAAGGTCGAGGCGGATCTTCAGAAAATTGTTCCAAAGAAGCATTGGGTGATGTTTCCCCATTGGCTCATCACCCACGGGCGCGGCCCGTGCAATGCACGTAAGCCTGCGTGTAAGGAATGCGTCCTCGAAGCTATCTGTCCAAAAGTTGGCGTATCAAAAGGCAAGACGATTACAAAAAAAGAGCCGGCAAAAGCCGGCTCTTCCAAACGCTAAGACAATCTTACGCGGCAGACAGCTCAATTCTCTTGAGCGAACCTTCTGCTTCGATGTCGAGTCCGTTGACCGAATCGATCAATGCTCCGACGATTAGACATTCGATTTCGTCCAATTTTCCTTGGATGCCGAAACCGGCAGCATTCTTATGGCCTCCGCCGCCGAACGCCTCGGCAATAATCGCGACATCGATGTCACCCTTCGATCTAACGCTGACGCGGTAGTCGCCCGCACCCACTTCCCTGATGTATGCGGCTGCGACAATCTCTTTGGCTTGTAGGGGATAGTTGACGAGACCGCTGTTGTCGCCATCTCGTGTACCCGCAATTCTGTCCATCTCGAGGGTGTGCTTCATCCACGCGACGCGTCCTGTCCTGTCACGGCAGACCGTGCCGAGAACCTGCCGCATCAGTTCGACTCTCGACCATGGATAGCTGTTGTAGACGATCTCGGAAATCCTCGCGGGCTCAACGCCGAAGCGCACCAGCTCTGAAGCAATTTTGAGTGTCCGCTCAGTAGTGTTAGAGAAGTGAAATGAACCTGTATCTGTCACGAGCGCGAGGTACACGCCTTGCGCAATCTCACTCGTAATCTTTCCGCCTACCGCTTTACACAGGTTGTAAATCATTTCACCCACTGCGGAGGCTGTGGCATCTATCCAGTTCAGTGTCCCGAAATTTTCACTTGTCGCATGGTGGTCGATGTTGACCGTGAAGACCTCGGCAAGTCCTTTGATGCCGGGTCGGTCAAGGTCCGAGCACTCGATTACAAAGACCGCGTCATAGCTTCGGTCGATGGCGGATACTCTTCTGATTTCTCCCGCACCGGGAAGTTCGAAATAAGCCGTCGGGATATCATCCCTGACGATTATTTCGGCCTTCTTTCCGAGGGATCTGAGGAGCCAGCAGAGGGCGAGGGACGATCCAACGCCGTCACCGTCGGGTCTGACATGGGTGGTGATTCCAAAATTTTCGTTCTTTTCGATTAATTCGACTACTTGGCTAAGCACATTCAATCTCGAACCGATCTATGTTCCAGGTCCAGCCAAATGACCCTTCAATTCGAATCAGTTCCCTTCCTTATCAATGTTTTCTTTATCTTCACGCGCCACGTTCTCAAGTAACTCCTCGATTCTCGCGGCCCTTTCAGTCACCGTATCCCGGATGAAGTACAGCTGCGGCGCGTGACGTAAATCCAAATTCATTGCGACCTGCTGACGAACAAAATATGCGGCCTTCTTAAGAGCTTCGAGGGCGCTTCGGACCTCGGACTCACTTCCGTCAACCGTCACATATACTTTGGCGTCCCTCAAATCCTCTGAAACCGAAACCTCGGTGACAGTCACGGTGAGAAGCCTCGGGTCCGAGAGTTCGTAGCCTACTATCTCTCCGATCTCCTCACGGAGCGATTCAGCAAAGCGTTCGGGTCGGCGCATACAAAATGACGAACCTCATTTAGAGCTCGGTCGCGGCAATCTTCTCTATCACAAACGCCTCTATCTCATCGCCGACTTTGATGTCATTGAAGTTGACGAGGCTGATACCGCACTCGTACCCCTCTTTGACCTCTGAGGCGTCCTCTTTGAATCGCTTCAAAGAAGCGATATCGCCCGTCCAGATGACGACTGCGTCCCTGATCAAGCGGGCCTTCGCCTGGCGCTTGATTAGACCGTCCGACACTCTGCACCCCGCGATCATACCGACCTTCGAAACCTTGAAAGTCTCCTGCACCAGTGCCTTGCCGAGGATATTCTCCTTCTCGATGGCATCGAGCATGCCGATCATCGCAGCCTTTATCTCCTCTTCGATCTTGTAAATGATCGAGTGGAGTCTGATATCTACCTCTTCCTTCTTGGCAACCTCTGCTGCGCGCGCCTCTGGTCTGACATTGAAACCGATGATGACGACCGCAGTCGATGCATTGTCGGCCTGTGTCGCCGAAGCGAGCAGAACGTCCGACTCTGCAATGGCGCCGACGCCCGCGCGGATGACGCGCACCTTGACCTTCTCAGACGAAAGTTTTTCGAGTGTTGCCTTGAGTACCTCGACGCTTCCCTGCACATCCGCCTTGAGGATGACGAGCAGTTCTTTAACATCGGACTGACCGAGAGACTCGATACCGCGCTTGGTCGTCTTGAGCATTGCTGCCTGACGTGCGTGCATCTGTCTGGCCCCGGCTATTTCCTGTGCCTTCTCAACGTCTGACACCACCTGGAATTTGTCTCCCGCGCCGGGAACACCCTCGAGACCGAGGACCTCGACCGGAGTGGCCGGAGCGGCCTCCTTGATCGCATCACCCCTGTCGCTGAACATCGCCCTAACCTTTCCAGAAAATTGTCCAACGATGAAGGGATCCCCGACATGCAGCGTGCCCTGCTGAATCAGAACCGTCGCAACTGGTCCACGCCCCTTCTCAAGCTTCGCTTCAAGAACGACACCGGACGCGAGACGTGTCGGACTCGCTTTAAGATTCAAAATATCCGTCGAGAGCAGAACCGTCTCGAGTAATGTGTCGAGATTCTGGCGCTTCTTGGCAGACACCGGAACCATCTCGGTGTCACCACCCCAATCGAGCGGCTGAAGTCCGTGCTGTGCGAGACCCTGCTTGACTCTGTCTGCATTGGCATCGGGCTTGTCCATCTTGTTGATAGCCACGATGATCGGCACACCTGCAGCTTTGGAGTGCTCGATTGCTTCGATTGTCTGAGGCATGACGCCGTCGTCCGCGGCGACCACAAGAATGACGACGTCCGTCGCTTTCGCTCCGCGTGACCTCATCATTGTGAATGCTTCGTGACCGGGCGTGTCGAGGAAAACGACTCGACGCTTCTCGTCTGGCTTGTCGGGACTCGGCACAAAGACGCTGTATGCGCCGATGTGCTGAGTGATGCCGCCCGCTTCTCCCTCGGCGACATTCGCGCTTCTGATTGCATCAAGCAAACTCGTCTTTCCATGGTCGACGTGACCCATGACGGTGACCACGGGCGCTCGCGGAAGTTCGACATCATCAGCATCCGAAGCGATAAGCTCCTCGAATTCCTGCTCGATGACCATTTCTTCGAAAGGAACAAATGAAACATCAAAGCCGAGACTCATGCCGAGCTCGACTGCGAGGTCTTCTTGAATAGGATTGTTGAGATTCGCGATGACACCTCTGCTGAG
>CAXRBW010000162.1:0-6775 GCA_964228775.1 Pyrinomonadaceae bacterium
GGGACGAAATCGCACGAGGACGAGCCATCATCCCCGCCAATATCAACCATCCTGAATCGGAGCCGATGGCGATAGGAAGAAACTTCCTCGTGAAGATAAACGCCAATATTGGAAACTCGGCTGTCGCCTCATCGATTGACGAAGAAGTGGAGAAGATGCGCTGGGCGACCCTGTGGGGCGCTGATACGGTGATGGACCTTTCGACCGGGAAGAATATCCATGAGACCAGGGAATGGATTCTCCGCAATTCACCTGTTCCGATAGGTACCGTTCCAATTTATCAAGCACTAGAAAAAGTGGGTGGCAAAGCCGAAGAGCTGACATGGGACATCTACCGTGAGACTTTGCTGGAACAGGCCGAGCAGGGAGTCGACTATTTCACGATACATGCGGGGGTGAGGTTGAGGTATATACCCCTCACAGCGAAGAGAACGACGGGAATCGTCTCACGCGGCGGATCAATCATGGCGAAATGGTGTCTCGCCCATCACGAAGAAAGCTTTCTCTACACAAAATTCCGTGAGATCTGTGAAATCATGGCCGCTTATGACATTTCTTTTTCGCTCGGAGACGGATTGCGTCCCGGCTCGATTGCAGATGCCAATGATGCCGCTCAGTTCGCCGAACTTGAGACGCTCGGCGAGCTGACCAAGATCGCGTGGGAGATGGATTGTCAGACTATGATTGAAGGTCCGGGTCACGTCCCGATGCATCTCATCAAAGAGAACATGGACAAGCAGCTGGAGATCTGCGGAGAGGCACCGTTCTATACCCTCGGTCCTTTGACGACCGACATTGCACCGGGTTACGACCACATTACTTCAGGGATCGGTGCGGCGATGATTGGTTGGTACGGCACTGCCATGCTCTGCTACGTTACTCCCAAAGAACACCTCGGACTTCCGAATAAGAAGGACGTCAAAGAGGGCGTTATCACCTACAAGCTCGCTGCGCATGCCGCCGACCTTGCAAAGGGGCACCCCGGAGCACAGTACCGTGACAATGCGCTTTCAAAAGCGAGATTTGAATTTCGATGGGAAGACCAGTTCAACCTCGCGCTAGATCCCGAGGTGGCAAAGGAATACCACGATGAGACCCTTCCGGCGGAAGGCGCAAAGCTCGCGCACTTCTGCTCGATGTGCGGACCGCACTTCTGTTCGATGAAGATCACGCAGGATGTCCGGGAATTTGCGGCCAAAGAGGGCATAGATGAGGAGAAGGCACTCGCAGCCGGCATGGCCGAAAAAGCGAAGGAGTTCGTCGCGTCGGGCTCTGAGATATACAAAGGTAACTTTCCAGAAGGATTAAAAGATCATTCTGGATAAAGCCATTGACGGCTCCGATGTCTAGTCTGATGGATTTGTTTTGGCGTCCTGTAAAAGTTGAAAAGTAGAAGACAATCGATGTCGAGCCTTTTGATAATTCTCAATCAGAGCAACTCCCATTTTGATTGAGAACGGAAGTTTGACACCCGCGACGGCCCAAAAATACACTTCAATAGTGACACCCGAATCAATGGCTGACTCATCCATGACCACACCCCAGGTCTCGTCAGCCGCAAGCATGTCAACCAAAATAGCGAAAGGGAGCTTGTGGACCTTTATGGGCCAAGTCTTTCCTGTCGCTGTGTCATTCATTACTACACCTCTCGTCATACGAATGCTCGGAGCCGAAGGGTATGGAGTGCTGTCGTTATTGGTGGCAATTCCGTCATATTTAATGTTTGCAGATTTTGGAATGAACATCGCATCCACACGATTTGCGGCTTCTGCATTTGCTGACGGAGATTTTAAGAGAGAGGCCTCTTTGGTTAGGGGTGCTGCCACGATTTGCCTTCTGTGCTCGCTGCCCTTTGCGTTGTTGATCTTTTTGCTCGCAGGCGAGCTCAGTATCATTTTCAATGTTCCGGCGGAATTGATTGGGGAGTCGACCCAAGCGCTTAGGATTACGTCGCTCACTCTAGTTCTAAATCTGCTGACCACGGTTTTTAACACACCCATGCTGGTGCGAATGAGGATGGATTTGAACATGCTGACCTCTGCCACATTTCGAATTGGTGGAGTGATTGCTACCCCTTTGGTTGTCTACCAGGGGTTTGGAATAATCGGTGTCGCTTGGACCTCCCTTATCGTTGCAGTTCTTACACTTCTCACGACAATTTCAGTTTCATCTGGCCTTCTGCGGGGGCTTTTGAGGGGATGGTCTCGTTCGACAGACCTCTCGGCTCTGCTTAAATTCGGCCTTGGATACAGCCTTTCGGGAATTGCCGCCGTTTTACTTGTAGGTACGGAGAAGTTCGTCCTCGCAAGTCTCGTTTCAGTTCGGGCGATTGCATATTACTCAATTGCACTAACCGTTGCGACGATGATGACTATGCTCTCAGGCTCAATGGTCCAATCGCTTATTCCGGCCTTCTCCCAGATGCAGGATGAAAAAAACCGGCATGAAGCGGAAAGACTCTATTCAATGAGCATTCGACTGATCTTATGCGCTGTCATTCCGTCCCTGACCACCATTGCAGCGCTGAGTCGTCCATTTCTAACTGTATGGGCAGGAGACGAGTTTGGCTTTGAGGCTACTGCGCCCCTTCGAGTACTGCTCTTTGGCCTTGCATTCAATGCAGTCGCCTATTTCCCCCTTTCAATTGTCATTGCGTCGGGCCGCACTTCGGCCTTGGCCCGTCTTTATTGGACCGAGCTACTTATCTATGTGCCGTACTCATTTTTGATGGTAAGTAATTTCAGTGTCCTAGGCGCGGCGATAGCCTGGACAACTAGGGCGGTAATCGACTCGGTTGCATTGATGCTGTTGGCCGCAAGATTTGGTAGGGTACGCATGAGATGGGACGGTTGGCAGCTTCAGACCATTGGCGTAGCACTACTGCTTTCACCGTCCCTTATTTTTGGCAACTCTAGCTCCGTCTCGGCGGCTCTCATTTTTCTCTGCATCAGTGTTTTAGTTCTTTATGGCCTTTTGATTTGGTTCTACTACCTTAATGAGAGTGAAAGATCATGGCTCAAAAACATGATCGTTGGAGGCGTAGGACGTGAAAGCAAACGATGAAATTCAATCGGGATGTTTTGAGTCCGTGGATATCTGTCCACTTTGCGATTCTGAGGATTCCGAGACACTATTTGCCAATTTCGATCGACTTTATTATCTCCCTGGAGAATTCATCACCCTGCGCTGTGCGGATTGTGGCCTGATACGCATTTCACCTCGGCCCACCAGGTCTGAGATGCCGAATTACTATCCAGATACTTACAGTGCTTACAGAAATCCAGCTACGATTCATACTCTTGCCAAATACCATGCACCCGGCATCAAAAGCTTTGTACGGCAAAGCATTCTTGGCGAACTCGGCTATTTTGAAAGTCGTCGGACCTTGGTTAATCGGCTGGTTGGTAAAATCCTGAAGCCTTGGTTTTTTGAGCGGGCCACTTTCGGATACGAGCACCGGTTTCCCCAATGGACCGAAAACGGCCACGCTTTAGAAATAGGGTGTGGAAACGGATTTTTTCTGACGTACTTAAAGGAGTTGGGTTGGGAAGTTCAGGGTGTCGACCTTAGTGACCATGCCGCCGCCGCAGCGAGGGCGCTTGGTATCGATGTTTTTGTGGGAGATATTTTAGAGGCTCCACTTGCTGCGGCGTCATTTGATTTTGTTCGGATGAGCCATGTGCTTGAGCACACCTTTGATCCGCTTGCCGCGATGAAGAGAGTCCGGCAATTCATTAAGCCCAGCGGTCAAGTTTACATAGAGGTGCCTAATGCCGCAGGAGCGGGCGCGATCATAAGTGGAAAATACTGGTTTGGTTGGGACGCGCCCCGACACCTCTATATGTTCACGCCAGAAACATTGAGTAGGCTTCTCGTTGAGGCGGGATTCAGGATCGACAGAATTGAGACAAAGCCGTGGGATTCCTTTGAATGGGCACTAAATTGGGAATCTGAGGAGCACTCCGGCTCCCGCATTAAAGATCGACCACGGATTGGTAAAGATCAAGAATCCAGAGTCAGGACTCTTCGACGAGAGGCAGACAATTTGTACAGGCAAGATCCAACAAAAGGCGATTTGATTCGGTGCTGGGCAAGTGATAGCGGCGACTGAGGAGACTATGAGTTCGAGACCCAGCTTTTCGATTCTGTTGCCGACTTATAATCGCGGTGAAATATTGCCGTTAGCAATACAGAGTGTATTGGATCAGACATTCGATGATTTTGAGCTCGTGATATCGAATGGAGGTTCGACCGACACGACGGATGAGGTGGTTCGGCGCTTCACTGACTCCCGCATCAAGTATTTCCACTCGGATAAAAAGTTGTCGATGGCTGAGAACTACGATTTCGCTCTCAGTAAGGCAAACGGTGAATACCTCATCTTTTTTTCTGACGATGACGCATTCATTCCTGAAATGCTTAATAAAGTTCGAGGTGTGATAAATGACACTAGCACTCAGATGATTGTGTTTCCGTTCGCCCGCTACTATCACGAGGAGCAGCGTGGTCTTGGAATAAAGAAGAACACCTTGGCGGTTACGAAATTCTCAAGGAGTATTTTTTCGGTTTCCTCGCGTGACGATATTCTAAGGATGGTGGCAATGTTTGGCCTTGCCAAACATCCACACCCGCCACAAAGTCCAAGTCCGCTTATCGGAAATGTGGTGATCCATCGGCAGATCTTTGAAGAGCTTGCGGAAAAAGTTGAGAAGTTCTTTTCAACTATTCCAGTGGACATTTATTTAATAACTCTGATACTTGCGAGGATTGACAGGTATTTTGTCATCGATGAACCACTGTTGGTTTGGTCGCAATGGTCAAAAAACTCCTCAATCAGCATTGGAAGCAATCTCCGAGAACATTATGAGAATCTTTTGGCGGGTAGGTCTCTTGAGCACGTGCCGTTGAAGTTTCCGTTGCCGATGAATTGCAGTGCAAATGCAATCCTCACGGCATTCCGCGATATGGGATTAAATCCGATAGACTTTCAGCTCGACTGGACTAATTATTATCTCTCCATGCTGAACTATCTAATTTATCTCGATGGTGAAGGAGTTGATGTGTCAAGGGAAAGAGCGGAACTCAACAAAGCATTAAAAGATCTAGATTCCGAGGTTCGCCATTCCGTGCTTGACTCTAGAGCCACCAGGCGTTTTCGTTTCATGCGCACTCTCAAGCAATCGACAATTGGTCGAATACTCAAAATACTAAAAGGACGTCTTAGTCGGCCCCAAAACGATGATTACGTTTATTCCGGAACCGACTTGGGATTCAAAGACGTTGGTCAAAGCGCCAAATATTTGGGACAAACGCTAGGGGGGATGTCCTGAATCATCTCGGTACGATGGTGTCGCCAAACAGGGCTTTTGGGCAGCTATATTTCAGGTGGGAATCATAACCAACAAAATATGGCCTGAGTGGGAGGTCCTGTCGGAAAGATTATCGGGAATCGAAAATATCTTAAACGCGGATATAGATCTTACAGGAGAGTCCTTACCTTTATGACGATTCGAGATGCAAAAATCTCAGTCATAATACCAACGTACAATTGCAGCGCCTATATTTCAGCGGCAGTCGCAAGTGTATTGGAGCAGTCTCTGCCTGTTCATGAACTAATCGTAATAGATGATGGGTCTGAGGATGGCACTCGCGATGTCTTGAGTCGGTTCGGAAGTCGGCTTCGTTATATTCGGCAGGAGCGCGCCGGCGTTTCCGCTGCAAGAAATCGGGGGATTGAAGAGTCAAGCGGGGAGTTCATCGCATTTCTCGATGCGGATGATATCTGGGTGTCTGAAAGACTTGAGCGTCAGATAGAGGAATTCAAGAAGGACAGCCTCGTTGGACTTGTCCATTCTGGCCTTTCTTCCTTCAATTCAGAAACCGGTGAGCAGCTGAGTGAAATAACGGAGGGACTGTCCGGCTGGATTGCGGATGAGCTGCTGCTATGGAAGGACCCTTCAATCCCAGCACCAGGCTCAATCATGACGAAGCGGTCTGTGATCATGGAGACCGGTGGCTTCGATCCTGAAATAAAGGTGGGTGAAGACTGGGATTTCTGTTACCGAATCGCCAGGAAATATAAAGTTGCCTTCGTTCCTTTACCGCTATTGAAATATCGCATACACAATTCCTCAGCACATCGGAACATTGATGAGATGGCGAAAGGAATGGGCAGATTCTATGAAAAAGTATTTGCCTTAGGTGATGCACGCCTATGCGGCATGAAGAGACAGGCACTCTCGCGTTATCATGCCGTAATTTCAGGCTCTTATTATCACGCTGGCGATTATTCCAAGGCCTTAAGACACGGTATCTTTAGTGCTTTTAAGCATCCCCTCGTGATAGTTGAATTTCTTTCGCGGAGATTCAAAAAGTTCGTCAGCTGATTTCTAGATGACAAAAGCCCTTTACATTTCATATTTCGGAGTACGCGAACCGCTCGTGCAGACTCAAGTACTTCCTTATCTGCGCGAATTAGTGAATGGCGGGGTGGAAATGACTCTTCTCACATTTGAGTCCGCGCACCTGTCTACTGACGATTGTGAGTTAATAATGACTGAGCTCCGCGACCAAAACATAAGATGGAGAAGGCTGAGATATCACTCCCGTCCAAGGTTACTCGCCACCGCCTTCGATATCTTTATGGGCACTGTCCTCGTTGGTGTGGAACTTTGTCGTGGCAACGCTCAGATCATCCATGCCCGCTCCCATGTATCTGCCGTGATTGCGGAGCTTGCGTCATCACTAACTTCTTGGAAGAAGACAAAGACGATTT